>CAIWET010000524.1 GCA_903911805.1 uncultured Ignavibacteria bacterium
AATGAAAATGAAGAAAATATATTTACTAATTGTGATTTTTGCTATAACTTTTAATGTTAATAAACTTTTCTCTCAATTAATTGATGAAGAAAATCCAAGAATTAAAGAAATGAAGAATGAATGGATGGAGCAATCTCACAGAATTGAAAAACCATTTAATTGGAAATTAATAGAATTTTCCAATCAGGCAGCATTTCAATTTGACTTAATTAATAAAATGTCAAAAACTGATAAACCTCTTCAAGTAAATAATAAATTCGCAGATGGTTTAATTACTGCTGAATGGATTGAAAAAGGTAGCAATAATCTAGCTGGAAGGATACATACTGCAGATATCGATTTTGATAATAATATCATTTATGCCGCTTCTTCAGGGGGCAATGTATGGAAGGGCGATATTAATGGAAGTGATTGGAAATGTTTAAATAATTCTCTCAAATTTCCAGACATCAGAGCTGTCAAATTCAAATTAGTGAATAATGCAAATAGAGTAATGATAGCTAAAAATGGTCAGACAGGATTTTACTTTACAGAAAACGAAGGAATTACCTGGAAAAGTGCAACTGGTCTTGAAAATGCTGCAAATTGGGGAAATATTAAAAGAGCTGTTTTTGGAGCTGATTTTATAGCATTATTAATAAATGAATGGGATTATACTGCTTGGAAAAGTATTACATCAGTTTATATTTCTAATGATAATGGAAATTCTTTTTATAGATCAAGTTATAATAATTTGTCTCAAAACGTATGTGATATCTGGTGTGATGAAAGTACCAACAATTTTTATTTCTTAAATGGTGACACTCTAAATCAAATTTCGAATTTAGGAAAAATTAATAAGCAGAGTATTTATAATTCTTCTATAAATAAAGTTAAATTTAGATTATTAAAAGGATCCGTTAATAATTCTGTTCTATCGCTTATAACAGCTGGCAATCAAGGGGATAGTACTTTTTTTTATGAATCTTCTGATTATGGGAAGAATTGGCTTTTGAAATCATCAGTAAAATGTAATACTTTTGAAACTAATAGTTTTCATGTATCAAAGATAAATAAAAATATTATTGCTATTGGTGGAGTAGAAGTTTATAAAACTTATGATGGTGGAGTTGTTTGGAATAAGCAAAATGGTTGGGGAGAGTATTATAATGATATTAAAACCAAATTGCACGCTGATATCCCAAGTATAAATTCATTTATTGATAAACAAGGGAATGAAGCATTCACTGTTGGTACTGATGGAGGTCTTTATATTTCTTATGATCAATTAAAATCAGTTAATAATATTTCTTTAAATAATTTAAATGTAAGTCAATATTATAGTTCTTATAGTTATAAAGGAAAAACAGGTATTACTTTTGCAGGAGCCCAAGATCAGGGATTCCAGAAATCGATTATTGACAGTGGTAGTACTTTAAAATTTGAGCAAACTATTAGCGGAGATTATGGACATTTAACATCATCAGATGGGGGTGACCACCTTTGGACTGTTTATCCTGGGTTTGCAATGTTATATTGGAATATTAATAATCCTGTAATGAATGCAGCTTTTTGGAATTTTGAAGGAAAAAATTGGCTTTGGATGCCTCCAATTGTTGCGGATTATTCAGATCCTACATCAGCATTCATTGCTTCTGGAGGATCAACTTCGAATATTACTAATTTATGGCGATTAACTCAAAATGGTAATAATATTGAAAACTATATTTATTCTTATGACTTTTCTGAAGGAAATGGTGGTAATAAAATAACTGCTATAGCTCAATCACCTATTAATTATTCTTATATGTATGTAATGACAGATAATAATGTATTTTACAATTCAACAAATGATGGAGATAGTTGGAATAAACTTGATAGTTTCAAAACTCCAGGGAATCATTATTTTTATGGTAATTGTATAATTCCTTCATCAAAAGTATTAGGAAGAATTTGGATATTTGGTTCAAATTATTCTTCACCTGGAGCTTATGTTTCTAATGACAATGGAAAGAGTTTTATTAAAATTGATAGTGGCTTGGCTAAAACTCTTATATATAAAGCTGCAATAAGTGAAGATGAAAAGTTTATTTTTGCTGCAACAGAAGCAGGACCTTTTGTTTATTCTGTCGAAAAGAATTTATGGTATAATATTTCAAATGAAATATCCCCACAACAGACATTTTGGTCAGTTGAATATCTCAAGGAATCAAAAATTGCCAGATTTGTAACTTATGGTAGAGGGATTTGGGATTTTAAAGTTAATTCTTATAGTGGCATAGATGAAAACGAAATAGAAATTAAAAATAATCCTGAATTGAATGTTTATCCAAATCCAGTCACTAAGAGTGCTTTAATAAAATTCAACTTGTCAAAAAATACCATTGGTAAATTAAGTATATTCTCATTAGAAGGAAAATTGATTAAAGAATTAAAATCTGGTATTTTTGAATCAGGTGAAAATGAAATTAATTTTAATTTAAATTCAGAAAAAAATATACAAAATGGGATTTATTTGTGTGTCCTTTATTTAGATGGAAAATCATATTTTACCAAAATTATAGTAAATAAGGATTAATCAATAATTTTAATCAAATGTGATGGGCATATTCTACAATCAGAAGAGCCAAATTTAGGAACAGGAATTTCTGTATTTTGAGAGGAGATTGTGCTTATATTTATCTCACACTCATTTTTAATCTTTGAGGGATAAACGATTACTTTTTTAATTTTGGCATATTTGTTATCTAAAAGATAATCGATATGCCATTTTAATTTCTTTTCTTTTCTTAAATGTCTGGCAACTCGTTGTTGGAAATTTTTCATCGCACTTCCAGTGTAAATATAATTTCCTTTTAGAAAATTAAATTCTCCTAATTTACCAATAGTAAGTTTTATATTTTTAGAAATTGAAATGTGTAATTGATAAGTTCCAGATTCAATTATTTTATCGTAATTCATATCTTGATAAATAATTGTCAATTATTGATTTGTAATCTAATTCTTTCTCTTGAGGATTTAAGCAAATATATGAACATAAAGAAAAAA
>CAIWET010000525.1 GCA_903911805.1 uncultured Ignavibacteria bacterium
ATTATAGATTGAAACGTTTTATAACTAAATTTCGTTAGTTCAAAAGTAATTTAATTGAAAAATTCAATTTTTTGCTAACAAAATGGAAATTCTGTGTCTTTTATATAAATGATAATTTTAATTGTGGTAACAAAAATGAAATATAAAATAGTTTTAATAATAATATTGATGTTTTCTTTCAATGCTCTTTATTCTCAGTTTGGAAAAAATAAAGTGCAGTATGATGATTTTGAGTGGAAATATATTGAAACTGAGCATTTTGACATCTATTATTCTAATGGTGCAAAACATTTAGCGGAATATGCAGCATATTCTGCAGAAGAAGCTTTGGTGTCTATTTCTGCAACTTTGAATTATGCAATTACCAAAAGAATAAATCTTATAATATATAATTCTCATAATGAATTTCAACAGACCAACACAGTATATTCATATTTAAATGAAGGTATTGGTGGTGTTACGGAATCAATGAAAAATAGAATTGTTTTGCCATTTCAAGGAGATTATAGAAAATTCAAGCATGTAATACATCACGAATTGGTACACGGAGTAATCAATGATATGTTTCTTGGTGGCACTATGATGACCTCTGTTAGAGCTGGTAGAAATTATCAATTACCTCTCTTTATGAACGAAGGATTTGCTGAATGGGAAAGTATTGGAGGACTAAATACTGAAACTGATGTATTTATTAGAGATATGGCATTAAATGATAATGATTATTTAGATTTAAAATATCTTAATGGCTATTTAGCTTATCGTGGTGGTCAAGCTTTTTATGATTATGTTGCTACTAAATATGGAAAAGAAAAAATCAGAGAATTAATAACTAAATCTAGAATATTTGGAAGTACTGAAGAAGCATTTAAAAGTGCATTTAATATTAGTATGGATGATTTTTCTGATCAATGGAAAAATGAATTAAAAAAATTCTATTGGCCTGATATAACTTTATATGAAAATCCTGCTGATTTTGCAACAAGATTGACAAATCATAAAAAGGAGAGAATCTCATATTATACTTCACCTGCTATATCTCCAAATGGTGAAAAGGTTGCTTTTATCTCAGATTTAGATGGAAATTACGATATTCATATTCTTGATATTAATAAAAAAGAAACAAAGAAAATTATCAGCAGCTTTAGGCAAGAGGATTTTGAACAATTAAATGTTCTTACTCCTGGTATTTCTTGGAACCCAGAAGGTACAAAACTTGTAATATCTGCAAAATCCGGACCTGAAGATGCTTTGTTTTTTGTAAACGCATCTAACGGTGATTATAAAAAAATAAAATTCAATTTAAAATCAATTGCATCTGTCAATTGGTCACCAGATGGTAATAATATAGCTTTTTCTGGGACAAAAAATGGACAAAGTGATATTTATGTTTTTTCATTTTATACAAACAATTTTGAATTAATTACAAATGATATATATTCTGACTTTAATCCAGTTTGGACAGCTGATTCTAAAAAATTATTTTTTATTTCAGATAGGGGAGACGTTATCGGAAATGCAAATTCTATTAAAGATAAAAAAATATGGAAGCATAATGTAAAGCAAAGCGATATTTATTCAATAGATTTGAAAAGCAGAAATATAGAAAGAATTACAAATGAACCATATTATGATAAAACTTCAGTAATTGTATCTCCAGAAATGAATAAAATTCTCTATATATCAGATAAAAATGGTATTGGAAATATTTATAATATGGATTTGCAAACTGGCAAAATTTTTCCAGTTACAAATTCATTAAACTCAATCACTCAAATGAGCATTACACCAAATGCCACTAAACTTGTTTTTTGCTCAATGATAAATGTGGGATATGATTTATTCTTATTAAATAATCCATTTACAATTAAAGCTAAAACCGACACATTGCCAATTACAAGATTGAGAAAAAGAGAAGATGACAAATTAAGTTTAGAAAATATTATTTCAGATTTAAAATCAGATAAAAAGAAACCAGATCTAAAAGGGTATGGCGACTTCGAACTTGATATGAATAAGCAACAAATAGTAAAAATCAATCCTGATGTCAATAAAATGACTAAATCAATTGTTCCAGCCATACCAATGGATACTAACTTTTTAGAACACGATTATAAAATAAATTTTTCTTTAGACTATGTAATTGGAAATCCATATTATAGTACATTTTATGGTGCTGGTGGATATATGCAATTGTTATTTAGTGATGTTTTAGGAAATCATCAAATTGTTGCAGGTGCAAATTTATTACTTGATTTGAAAAATAGTGATTTTAACTTTTCATATTTATATCTTGAGAACAAAGTAGATTGGGAATTTTCAGCATTCCATTATTCAAATATGTTTAGAACATACAATGAAGTCCTTCAATATCCATATACAAGATTTAGAAACTGGGGATTTGGAGTAAAAGCAAGATTACCATTTAATACTTTTTCTCGTATTGAAGGTGGATTGACATTTTTAAGTTTATCAAAAGAATATGTTGAATATACTGATATTCCAATGGTTAATAGATTGCAATTTGTTCCAGAATTCGGATTTGTTTACGATGATGTATTTTGGGGTATGTATGCACCAAGAAAAGGTACTAGATTTAATATTAATTTAAAAGGAACCCCAAAATTATTTAATGATGCAATTAGCTTTGCAACTGTAAAAACTGATTTCAGGCAATATTATTCATTATTCAGTGATTATCTTACCCTTGCGTATAGAGGAACAGCAGGAATGAGTTTAGGACCAAATCCGATGAAGTTTTATCTCGGTGGAACTGAAAATTGGATAAATAGTAGATTTAGCTCTGATGTTTTACCGATTAACGAACCTGAAGATTATGCATTTATGAATTTTGAAATGCCTTTAAGAGGTTTTGCTGTTAATGAAATTCGCGGTACTAAATTCTTTGCTGGAAATTTTGAATTAAGATTTCCATTATTTACAGCATTGGTAGCTGGTCCAGTACCAATTTTATTACAAGGCGTTATGGGTTCGCTTTTCTTTGATATTGGAGGGGCTTGGAGTGGAGATTTTAGTAATTTTAAATCAACAACAATTGATTTTGATGGAAATACAATTCCAAATGATTTAAGAATGAGTGCTGGAGTTGGGGTTCGCACTTATATGTTTGGTTTACCAATTAAACTTGATATAGCTTGGAGAAATGAATATCGAATTTGGTCTGATCCAAATTATATTTGGTCAATTGGTTATGATTTTTAAATAAAAAATCCCGCTTAAAGCGGGATTTATTTTTAATAGTCAGCAGTTAACTTCTTCAATTCTTCAATCTCTTCTTTTTTGAGATTTGCAAAAAGACTAAGGTCTCTTTCCGGCGGTTTAACTTTCCCTTCAGAATTCAATTTATCTAATTCAAGAGACGATAAAGTTTTAAATCCAGAATTCTGGTCAAATTGAATAAGAATTTTATGCTTAAAGATATCAATTTTCACTATTCTACCTCTGCCTTCAGGAAGGAACACAGTTGATTGTATTGGTGGATAATCTTTATATGCATCAATATAAGTATCATATTCGTAAAGAAGACAACATTTTAGTCTGCCACAATAACCACTTAATTTAGCAACATTATTTGAAAGTTGCTGAGTTTTAGCGTGGTCTAATGTCACGTGGCAATTCTCATTTGCAAAAGATGAACAACAAAGTTTAAGTCCACAAGGACCCATTCCACCAATTCTTTTAGCTTCTTCTCTAGTAGAAATTTGTCGTAATTCAATTCTTGTTCTGAATGTTCTTGCTAATTCTCTTACAAGTTCTCTAAAGTCAATTCTTTGAGGAGCAGTAAAGAAGATTGTTAAACGTTGCTTATCTAATTGCCATTCAGCTTCAGTTACTTTCATATCCAATTTCATAATTGTTGCCAATTCTTTGGTTTTAGCAAGAACAGCATCTTCTTCGTGGATATTACTTAAATGAGAGTCTAAATCGTCGTCGCTAGCTAATCTAAGGACTTTATAGCAAGGATCTCCATCTTTGCAATTTATCTTTATTTTTTCGCTAACATTTATTCCGAAATCGGTAACATTTCCAATATCAATGCCATTGTTTTCAATTTCAACAACAACATAATCGTCCAAATCAACAGAAAAATTCTGGTCATTTTTAAAGAATTTTTTTCTTTTTGATTTAAAAGTCACTTCAACAAAATTAAATCCATTTTGAGGCACATTATTATATTTTGCCTGGGATACAGAAAACTGCATTGCTCTTCTATTTTTCTGGCTAAGAATTGGAAACTTCTCAGCAAATAGCAAAGACTGGTTTAATGAAATGTTGAAATTTCTTGTAAGTTCTTGATTTATATCTCCGTTACCGTTTTTTTTGTTTATGTTTAAATTTGTATCTATTATCATAAAATTTCTATATTTTTCAAATCAACTATTTGATAAAAATAAAATTAACTAAAATAAACTAGTTAAACAATGAAAATTTTTAAATTTTTTAAAAATTCATAAAATTACTTATAAAAACTTAACATATCTTCTAATGTTTCTCTTCTACGAATAACCTTAGATGTGTCTGAATCAACTAAAATTTCTGCTGGTCTTAAACGGCTATTGTAATTAGAAGCCATTGAAAAACTATAGGCTCCTGCATCTAGAAAAATCAATAAATCACCTTCAACAACTTCTGGAAAATAATAATGTTTTACGAATATATCAGAATTTTCGCAAATTGGTCCACAAATGTTTACAAAATGTTTGTTTTCGGTTTTATTATAAACTCTAATTCTATGAAATGCTCCATAAAGAGCTTGACGGATTAGAGTATTCATTCCGGCATCAATTCCTACAAAAGTTTTATAACTAGATTTAACATTATTTACTTTTGAGATTAAATAACCAGCATTTGCAATTAAAAATCTTCCAGGTTCAATAATAAGCTTTGGTTTCCCAAATCCAAACTTCTTACATTTTTCTTCGAAAACTTCGGTTATTAATCTTGCAGTTAAATCCAAATCTAATTCTTCTTCATTGTCTTCATAAGGAACTCCATAGCCACCACCGATATCAACAAATTCTGGAATAATATTTAATTTTGAAAGTGTAGTTCCAGAAATAGTAAGAAGTTTATCAACAATTTCAGCAAAATAATAAGGTTCCAAATTATTTGAACCAGTCATCATATGAATACCAAAACGAGTAATTCCAGCATCGAGTGCTTTCTGATAGGCTTCACCAAGTTTTTCATAAGGAATGCCAAATTTTGCATCAGTTCCACCAGTTGTGATACCTTCAAAACCGCCACGCCCAATTCCTGGATTAATTCTAAATGAAATCAAATCAGGCTTTTTAATTGATAGAAGTTTATCAAATGAATTTAAATCGTCAAGATTAATAATTATCTCGTTATTTTTCAATGTCTCAAAATCTTCGAGAGATTCGTAATTCCCAGTGTAAATAATCTTATTATCTTCGAATCCTGCTTCTTTAACAATTTTGAATTCTACTGGTGAAGAGCAATCAGCTCCACATCCTATTGAATTGAAAAGTTTTAATATATGTAAATTAGTATTTGCCTTAACAGAATAATGAATGGCAAAATTCTCATAATATTTTTCAAATGCATCTTTTAGTTTATTATAATTTTCAACAATTTTGTTTTGATCATAAACATATAATGGTGTTTGAAAATTGTCAGCCAATTCTTTTATATCTATATTTCCTATTTTATTCATTATTTATCCTAAATTTGAAAAGATTTCATTATCTAAATCATTTGTAAAAAATTCAGAGTGTAATAATTCAACAGCTTTTATTACATCCTCTTCTTTAACAACAATACTCATATTAACTTCAGATGCTCCAATACTAACCATAGTTATGTTTATATCATTCAATACATTAAAAAATCTTGAAGCTAATCCAGATTGATTTTTAACGCCATACCCAACAGCTGCAATAATTGCATAGTTTGTTTGGACTTCAACTTTTGCAAATTTTGATAAATCTTCTTTAATGTTATCAATATTATCCAAATCATCAATTGTTAAAGAAATACTAACTTCAGATGTAGTAATAATATCTACTGATGTTTTATATTTATGGAATATCTCAAAAACTTTTTTTAAGAAACCAAAAGCGCCTAACATTCTATTTGAGATTATATTAATCACATTAGTTCCTTTACGGAATGCAATTGCCTTTAAACTGTTTTTATTAGCCTGATTAGAGATAATTGTTGTTCCCTTACAATCGGGATTGAAAGTATTTAATACTTTAACTGGAATGTTTTTATCAATAGCTGGAAAAATTGTTTTTGGATGCAACACTTTAGCACCAAAATATGCTAATTCTGCAGCTTCTTCATATGAAACAATATTTAGTAATTTTACATTTTTAATCACTCTGGGATCCGAAGTCAATATTCCATCAACATCTGTCCAAATTTCTAAAGAATCAGCGTCTATTGCTCCAGCAATAATTGCAGCAGAATAATCAGAACCACCTCTGCCAAGAGTAGTAGTCCAGCCTTGTTCGGTAGCTGCGATAAAACCGCCCATAATTATGAAATCATTTGAATCAAATAAATTAGTAATAATATTTTGAAGCTTTGTATTCGATTTCTCAAAATTTACATTAGCTTCAGTAAAATTATTATCTGTTATAATTACTTCTCTAGAATCTAGATGATTTACATTTAGATTTTTAGCTATAAAATAATCAGTAATTATTTTTGAAGAAAGAATTTCACCAAGGCTAAAAATCATATCTTGTGACTTGGGTGATACTTCACCTAATACATCTAAAGCTTTTATAAGTTGAACAAGCTGATAAATTTTATCGTTTAAAAAATTCAGAGTATCTTCATTTAGATTGAAATCATTTATTAATTCTAAATGTTTAATTTTAATTTCGTCAATAGTTTTTAATGAATTTTCTAATTCATTAATTTGCAAATAATCAACGGCTTTAACAAGCAAATTAGTGATTCCACTCATTGCAGAAACTACAATTACCAATTTTTCTGATTGGTTTTTTATTATATCAAATACTTGATTTATTGCTTTGCTGTTTTGGACGGAGGTGCCTCCGAATTTTAATACTTTCATAATCCTATAAAAAAATAATTTATTGACGTTTTTTTTTCAACATAATTGATAATCCAAAAAAAAATGTTAAATTTGTAATTAGTTATATGAAATAATATATTTGGAGTTTTTTAATAATGAAATTTTTAGTAGTTGATGATTCTCCTACAATGAGAAGAGTAATGGTAAATGCTTTAGTTAAAATTGGTTATACTGAAATGGTTGAAGCTGAAGATGGTATGGACGCATTGATGAAGTTAAAAAATGATAGATCAATTGAATTTATTATAACAGATTGGAATATGCCAGTATTAGATGGATTAACATTTGTAAAGACTATTAGGCAAAATAATGATTATACAAATATTCCAATTTTAATGGTAACAACAAGAGGCAATCAAACAGACGTAATTGAGGCTTTAAAGGCTAAAGTAAATAATTATGTTGTTAAACCATTTACTCCAGAAATATTAAAAAGTAAGATAGATGCAGTTTTAAAAGTGCTAAAATCTTAAGCTGGTCTTAACTTCTTAAGTTCTTTAAATAGTTCTACTTCTTCATCAGTAAGATTCTCTGGTAATTTTACTTGCAAAGTGATATATAGATCTCCCTTTTTATCATTTTGATTGTAAATAGGAAATCCCATACCTGTTATTTTTAGTATTTTGCCGTTTTGAGATTCTTTTGGGATATTTAACTTTATAGTTCCACCAAATGTTTTTATTTTAGTTGCTCCACCTAAAATAGCTTTATATAAATCAATTGTTAGATCAATATATAAATCATTTTCTTTTCTTACTAATTTTGAATTAGGCTTAATATATACCGTTAAGAATAAATCACCAGAACGATTTTCTAAAGTGCTCTTTGTTCCCTTTCCAGTTAATTTAAGTGTTTGTTTGTCATTAATTCCTGGCTTAAGTTTAATCTCAATTTTTTCTTCACCAATTAAAATCTGTTTAGTGGTTCCATTAAACGCTTCTTCAATTGAAATATCTACAGTATGTGTTATATCTAAAACTTCAGCTTCGCGTTTAGGATTCTTTTGGGTTGATTGATTTTTATAACGATTACCAAAAATTTTATCAAAGAAGTCATTAGCACTACCAGTTTCACCAAAGAAATCATCATATTTATTTGTAGTTTTTCTTCTAGCATTTTGTTTCTGAGCAAACCATTGGCTCCAATCAAAGTCTTGACCTGATGGATTTGTAGAATATTGATTCCAAGAACTTCCTAAATCATCATATTTTTTCTTCTTCTTTGGATCGCTTAAAACGTCATTTGCTTCTTGAATATCTTTAAAAGAATTTTCGGCATCTTTATTATCTGGATTTTTATCTGGATGATATTTCATTGCCATTTTGCGATAAGCTTTTTTGATTTCTTCTGGTGTAGCTGTTTTTGATACACCAAGAATTTTATAGTAATCTTTAAAGTCCATTTTCGTTTTCCCTCAATTCAAGTAAAAATTCCTGACTTTCAGACTCAATAGCCCCAAAATTATTTAATTCTTCAAATTCCTTAAGTCGTGGCAAATCTTCTATTGAATTTAAAGCAAAAGTTTTTAAAAAGTCAATAGTTGTTCCATACAGTAGTGGTTTTCCTAAAACATCTCTACGGCCTACTGGCTCAATAAATTTCTTTTCAATTAATGAATTTACAACTTCGTTAGAATTTACTCCTCTGATGCTCTCAATTTCTGGTTTTGAAATTGGCTGTTTATAAGCAATTATAGCGAGACATTCTAATGATGCATTACTCAAACGTTTTTTATTTTTGGTTTTAATCAATTGTTGAATTAATTCACCAAAATGTTCTCTTGTTGCAAATTGGTATCCACCAGCAACATTTACAATTTGAAATGCTCTTCCTGTGGAATCTAAATCTAAGTTGATATCATTTATTAAATCCACAAGATCACTTTCAGAAAATCCAAAATGACTTGCTATTTCATCTTTTTTATAAATATAATCAAGAGATTCAGAAACTTCAAGTTCATCAGATTTTAAAAAATTTGAATTTCCAATTAAAAGAATTTTATATAAATATTCAGAGCTAATTGGTTCTTCAGCTGAAAAAATTAGCGCTTCTAAAGCAGATTTCTGTTCTTTTTTTGATAATCTTAAAAACAGAGGTTTAATAACTTCTGCTTCTTTTCGGAAATTGTTTGGTTTTGATAGAATATTCTCATTCAAATTAATTTCCAATTCTATTTCATTAATTTCAATATTTTCTATTTCATTCTGCAAATTCTAAAGACTCCTGATTAATTGGCATAGATGTAATAATTATGTCATTAAATAATATATCTTGTACTATAAAAATAGATTGAAGTTTCAATAAATCTAAAATTGCTAAAAATGTTGCAACTATAAAAGGAATTGATTGATTTTCTACCATTTCAAAAAAATTAATTCTCTTTTTAATACTTATTTCACTCAACAAAAATTGTCTTCTTTCTTCAACTGTAACTGGAATAATTTCAACAATATGTTGTTTTTCTTCTTGAGGAGTATTTCTATTAATTACTTTTTGTAAAGCATTTATTAAATCAAATACGTTAGCATTTTTGTAATTTTTCCAAGTAGATTCTTCAGCTAACTTATAATCCGTTTCAAAATTATTTCTATAATATAAATATTTGGTTTCATTTGCTAATTCATTTAAAGATTTTGAAGCTTCTTTAAACATTTTGTATTCAAGCAATTGTTGAACTAATTGAGCTCTGGGATCTTCAATTTCTTCTGGATTTTCGGTGTTTTGTTTTGGCAACAACATTTGAGTTTTAATATACATTAACGTTGCTGCCATTACAATAAACTCACCTGCTAGATCCAAATCCAATAATTGAATCATTCTTACATATTTTAAAAATTCAAGTGATAATCTTGCAATTGGAATATCATAAATGTTAATCTCGTCGCGTTTAATAAAATAAAGCAATAAGTCAAAAGGGCCTTCAAAATTAGGTAATTTAATTTTATACATTTATTTAAATTTCAATTCTCAAATTAAGCAATTTAATAATAAAAGTGTGAAACTTTTAAACATCTTTTCAACTAGTTTTCCAAATATTTCAATATTGAACTTAAAATTACAATACTGCAATCTTTCTTGCTCATTGTTTGGAGCTCTTCAACTTTTCCAACATTATCCAAAATTGTAATTGTATTATTGTCTCCACCAAATCCTGAATCAGGTTTGCTAGAAGAATTTAAAACTAAAAGATTACAATTTTTCGAGTTTAATTTCTTTTTAGCATTTTCTAATTCATTGTCATATTCTAAAGCAAATCCAATTAAAATTTGGTTTTCTTTTTTTATTTTTCCTAATTCGCCTAATATATCCTTTGTTTTTTCAAGTTCAATAGTCATTGAATCAAGTCCGGATTCCTTTTTTATTTTACCATCAAATTTGATTTTAGGAGTAAAATCAGCAACTGCCGCAGATAGAATCGCAATATCATAAGCATCTTTGAATCCTATTGTTTTATCATACATTTCTTGTGCAGACTCAACATATAATGTATTTATTCCATCTATTTTTGGTAATGAAACTTGACCACTGATTAATGTGACTAACATTCCTGCATTTCTACAAGTTTCAGCTATTGCATAACCCATTTTTCCACTTGAAAAGTTAGAAATAAATCTCACTTCATCAATTTTTTCAATAGTAGGACCAGCTGTAATAATAACTCTTTTATTTTTTAGGATATTTAATTGAGAAATATCAAGTTTGTTTTTTAAAACTTGTAATTCATATTCTGCCTGCCATTTAATTTTTTCATTGTCATCATTAAATTTATTTACAGGTTTACTATAAACTTCTTTTAATTTTTCTTTGATAACTTTTTCAGAATTATTTTTGTTTAATTTATTTGTTAATGCATTTTTTAAATAATCCATTAAAACTGAAATTTCAGGTAATCTGCCACGACCATATAATCCTGATGATAATTCTCCTTCATCAGGAGGAATTATAGTTGCACCCCAATCCTTTAATTGATTTATATTTCTCTGAGTAGCTGGATTATCGAGCATAGTAAAATCCATTGCTGGTGCAATTAAAAGTGGTACATTATTTGGAAGTGCAGTTGCAATAGCTACTAAGGCATTATCACATATTCCATTTGCTAATTTGCCAAGAGTAGTTGCTGAACAAGGAGCAATAATCATTGCGTGACAATCGTGAGCTGTATGAATATGCCAAGCACCATCTTTTTGTGCATTTTCATCAAACATTTCTATCCAAACAGGATTTTGACTTAAATTTGCTAAAACTAATGGAGAAACAAAATTTTTTGCCGATGGTGTCATTAAAACTTTTACTGTTGCACCAGATTTCATTAATTCTCTAACAAGCAGCGGCGTTTTATAAGCTGCAATTGAACCAGAAACACCAATAATTATTTTTTTCCCTGCAAAAATATGATTCATAAATTTTCCTTTTTTTAAAATAAATAAGACGCAAAAAATGATATGAATTTTATACGTGGAAAATTATTAGTATTTTTGTAAATAATTTTTTGAACAATTTGAATGATAGTATGAATTTAGTTGCAATAGTTGGCAGACCGAACGTAGGGAAATCAACAATTTTTAACAGGATATTAGGAGAGAGAACATCTATAATTGAAGATACACCTGGAGTTACAAGAGACAGAATATACGGAAATACTGACTGGAACGGCAAACATTTTACATTAATTGATACTGGTGGATTTGTTCCTGGTAGCGAAGACGTTTTTGAAAAAGCAATTCGTGAGCAAGCAAATATTGCAATGGAAGAAGCATCAGTTATTATTTATGTTGGAGATGGACGTGATGGCGTTACTCCTTTTGATACTGATATTGCTCAATTGTTAAGAAAATCAAAAAAACCGATTGTTTTATGCGTTAATAAATGTGATAATTCAATTCAAGATGCTTATGCATTTGAATTTCACGCTTTAGGTTTAGGTGAACCTTATGCGATTTCAGCTGTAAGCGGTAGATCTACTGGCGATTTATTAGATGCTGTTGCCGAACATTTAATTGCAACAGAAGATGAAGAAGAAGATACTAGATTAAAAATTGCAATAGTTGGAAGACCAAATGTAGGAAAATCAAGTATTACAAATGCACTACTTGGAACAGAAAGAGTTATTGTAACTGATGTTCCTGGAACAACTAGAGACTCAGTCGATTCAGTTTTGAAATATTATCAAGAAGAAATAATCTTAATTGACACTGCTGGATTGAGAAGAAGAAGCCAAATAAAAGAAAATATTGAAATGATATCGACTTTTAGAACAGCAAAAGCTATTGAACGTTGCGATGTTGCAATAGTTGTTTTAGACGCTGTGCAAGGATTAGAAGAGCAAGATAAAAAAATTATGAATATGGTTGATGAGCAACGTAAAGGTATAATCTTGGCTGTTAATAAATGGGATTTAGTTGAAAAAGATAGCAATACTGCAAGTCAATATACAAATGCAATTCACCATTTAATGAAAACTTTAGATTTTGTTCCAGTTGTTTATACTTCTGCAATTTCAAAACAAAGACTCCATAAATTAATTGATGTTGCAAAATTAGTGAGTGCAAGACGTTCAACAAGAATTTCAACATCCAAATTAAATAAAGTGATTTTGCCTGAATTAGAGGCAACACCACCACCATCAGTGCAGGGAAAAGATTTGCGTATCAATTTTATCACACAAGTAAGAACCGAGCCTCCTGTTTTTGCATTCTTCTGTAATCATCCTCAAATGTTACCAGATGCTTATAAAAGATTTGCTGAAAGAACAATCAGAAAACATTTCGATTTAGAAGGTGTGCCGATTTCATTCATCTTCAGAAGAAAAAATAAAAAATGGGAAGATTTTATTGATAATTAATTTAATAATTACGAAAAATCCCGTCAATTTGATTTGGCGGGATTTTTTTTTCGGTAGAACATGCTTTAGCTTGTTCATTTGCGAAGCAAATATTATTCTAAAAACCATAAGAATGATTTGCACAACCTAAAGGAAGTGCTACCATTCATAATTCATAATTTATAATTAATTTTACGCCTCATCCCAAACTTCATCAGAATATGAAAATCACCAAATTTGAAGCAAACATACACAAATCAGAATCGGACATTGTGTAATCTCTTTTGACTGAATCCATAATAATACTCCAAAAATAAAAAATTGAATTATTTTTACTATTAACGAATTATTTTATAATTATTGAATTAAAATATTAAAAGTTATTTTAAATTTATTCAATAGTAATAGAATTTTAGGCGTCAGTTATTAAATATTATATGGCAGTATAG
>CAIWET010000526.1 GCA_903911805.1 uncultured Ignavibacteria bacterium
CCTTATAGTCTCAGTAGCATTTTTCAATTGATTATCGTTTTTAGTATTTATTTTAGTATTTTTGTAATGTAGGAATTTAAAATACTCAATAATTTTAGAAGCAGACAGAGTTTAATTTACACTACCGAAAAATTAGTTGGATTTACGATAATAGAAAAGATTACTGACTCAACATATAATTTACTTATTAGAAAAGCAGACCCTAAATATTCCCAATTAACATTTTTCATAGATTTTACATCTTTTAGAGAGATCCATAATAATTTGCAAGCGGAATTTTTTATTAATCTTGGTATAGATGGTGGAGAGAAAGGGATTAGAGAATACAAGACTAATAAATTTCCTAATAATACTATTATCCCTTTATATAATGTAAAATTATCACATAAGGAAACTAAAGTACAAAATGAGGTCATAAGTAAAGCTATCAAAAGTGCAACTGAATACACTCCAATAGAAAAATATAATAATATTCACTTTAAAAGAGATGATTTATATAAACCATATTCTGGGGAATTCTCAGAATTAGGCGGTTCAAAGCTTAGACAAATGCAGATGCTATTACAGTCCTTTATGAAAGAAGGAAAATTCGCTTATAATGGTATAATTACATATTCTCAAACAACATCAATTCAAACCTTAATTGTTGCGAAAATTGCTCAAGAGTACGGTATTAAATGTACTATAGGAATTGGTGTTAAAAGTGAAAAACTTCAACAATCCATACTCAACAATAAACTTCTGACAATATCACAAAGTTTGGGTGCTGATATTGTTTCCTTAAGCAATATCGGTTATAATTCTGCACTTAAACATAAAGCTATTAATTAACTTTGGAATAAACACAACTGAAAATACTTATGCAGTAATAAGAGGTATAACTTGCCAAGTACAAAATTTGCCAGAATATATTGATAATTTAATTGTACCGTGCGGTTCAGGAATTACCTTAGCAGGAATAATAGTAGGTTGCCACATTTTTAATAAAAAAGTTAAGAGATTTATCGGTATTCAAATCAGCGGTTACGATAGAACAAAAGAGATAAATGAAATACTAAAGAGATTTGATATAAAGCCAAATTACAAATTTTGTATTAATGATACATATAAATATTCCAAGAAAGTAAATGCAACTGTGGCTAGCACCATTGAATTAAATAAAGTTTATGAGGCTAAAGCTTACGAGTATTTCCTAAAGAATAAGGAAAGAATTGGAATAAAAGAAACAGAGAAGTCTTTATTTTGGGTTGTTGCTAATAATAATGAATTTATGTCAAATTAAAAAAAGGTTACGAAATTATGAATAATAATTCAGAGAAATTATCAATACATGATAAATTAATAAATTTAAGTAATTTCCATTTAACTGGCCATATTATTGCTTTGTATAATTTCAAATACAATTTCAATTTTATAGCCGATTGGCGATATTTTCTCCATAATGAAATTGAAATAAAATTTTACGATAAAACAATAAATGATTTTAAATATACTTTAGAAAATCTGAAAAATACTTGCATTTATTTATTATCAGGGCTTTTTTGTGAATTTATTTTATACGTAGATGATAATAAAACGTATAATATTTGTTTCGAAGATTATTTTGAAAATTTTTCAGATTTTATTAGAAGTAAAATAAATGATCAATATGAAACTGATGAAATAATACATCCAGATATATATCAATTGATGAAAATAGTTTTCGGTGAAAATAGATTAAAAAAGAAATATAGAAA
>CAIWET010000527.1 GCA_903911805.1 uncultured Ignavibacteria bacterium
TCTTCGTCTCGGAATTAATGACGAAGAAAGATTAGTAAAATTTAAATTAAAATTATTAATTTTCTTGGAGAAAAAAATGAAGAAGAGTTTATTAATAATGCTAATAGCATTAATTTCGATTTTTAGCTTTAATGATGGACGAGCTGAATGTACTTGTCCAAATGATGTTGGAATAGTAAATTGTACAGAATATGAAGCACCACAAACTAATTATAGTGTAACCAAAGCTTTATATGGAGAAATCTATGGAACTGAACTTAGTTATATTACTAGTAGTGGTGTTGTTTGCAGTTTCGAAATATTATACAAGATTAGAAGATGTTTTGATAGTAATGGTGGAGAGCATTGGGATATTAAAATCTATAAATTATTATTTGATCCAACCAATACATATTGTAACTCAAATTATGGAGCAATGCTCAATCAAGCAGTTAAACTAATGGCTAAAATGGCACCGTTTTATTTTACAAATCCCTTTAATTTAGGTGGTGGATATGAAGTAACAATTAGTATATGTTCTTGTTGGAATGTTCAAAATAGTGAATTAAATGCTTCCTCAAACTGTAGTGTAGGTTGTTGCAAAACTAAATATTGGATAATGAATGACTTTTCTAATAATTATAAAGTCACTTCGGTCGAAAAAATTTCCCCACCATCGAATATATGTAATCAGCCCAGTGGTAATGATTGTTATTATCTTTGTGGTGCTAATGATATACCTATTAATACATATTTGTGGGACGATTTTCATCCAATTATGTGTATAAATGAAAATTGTGGGTTAACTGGATGGTCTGATAAACCTGGTACTTTATCAATTGCTCCTTGGACATCTCAAACAAGACCAGCCTTTAGTTATTTATTTAATTCTATGGATAGTAAAGCATATTATTATTATAAAATTTGTGATAATGAATTAGTTTTAAAAATTGATAGAATTTTGTTAACACCTTTTATTGCTGCAAATTATACTAATGAAGAAATATTACTTCAAGCAATAAAATGGGCAATTGGTTCTGCAGGACATTACAGAAATATCACTACTACAAATGTACCTCCAACTATTCTAGGATATCAAGTTAAAATTATTCTTCCTTCTTGTTGGCAAAGAACAGGACCAGAAAATTTATGGTTAGAACCTTGTATTACATCTATCTGTTGCTCGGCAAATATAAGTGTTGTATTTAGTTATTCAAATTATCCAGCTCAATTCCCAGTAAAATTAATTGACTATAATAACAGAATCACCTATAATTATGCTTGTTACCAAAGCTGTACTAATTATTGTAATTTACTTGACAATTCAGAATTACAGCCTTATGGTGAAGTTCCTATTATTTCAAGTATAGAAGATGATCAAAATTATAAATCTGAAGAAATATTAGTAAATTATAAATATTCTGAAAATAAAATTGTATTTTCATTCAAAAACAAACAATTAAATATATCAGAATATAGTTTTTACGATATAAATGGTTTTCTTTTGTTAAACAACAAAATAATTGACAAAAACTTAACATCTCTAACTCAAGATATTGAGACTTTTACAAGTGGTACCTATATAATGAAAATACTTACCAAAAATGGTAAAGTATATTTTAATAAATTCATAATTACAAAA
>CAIWET010000528.1 GCA_903911805.1 uncultured Ignavibacteria bacterium
GCTATCTTATTTATTAACAATGACTTGGAAAGAAAATACAGGGATGCAGTGTTTGATTCACTGTATATAGATATATATAGTTATTTATTTATTTTTTTTATACCTTTAATATACTAAAAGTAACACTTCTTCAGTGCATTTCCATTGTATCTCATTGTATTTCAATAGGTTATTTATACTCTATCAAACACTGTATTTTTGGAGCAAACACTGTAACTATTCTTAATTCATTATAAACCCAATACTTAAGATTCAACACAACACTGTATTTTTTTGTATCTAACACTGTAAATTCAATGAATTCTGATTATTGACAAATAATTTTTAAAAATATTTAACATTTTTTCAAATTTTTCTACATTTTTGGAATTAACTTTTATATATACCTAAAAAGGAGAATTTTATGAAAAAGAACAATGAATGGAAATTTTTAAGAATTAAAGGAGACATCTTAAAAGCTGTAGAGAAGGTAATGACCGAAACGAACCGAAATATTACTGGAGCAGCCGCATACTTAATAGCAAACGGTTATTCTGTTTTCTTGCAGGAACAGGAAGTAATTTCAGAAATGAAAAGGAACACATCTACTGCAAATAAATAAAAATAAAAAATTATAATTATGCTTATTGCATTAAACACAAGGGTAATCAATAAAACTAAAGATTATACTACCCTGAACTCAATGTTTCAAAATATGGAGTTAACTCCTAGAGAACTAATTGATCACATTATTGATGGTCATGCTTTTTGCACTGGTGTTTTACAAGAAAATAAAGATGGCTTTTGTATTAGGAAAAATGACAATTTCATTGAATCCTCAGTTATAGCAATTGATATTGACAATGCAACTCAGACAATGGATGAATACAATGCCACGACAAAAGGAAGAGTGTCGGATGAAGAATATTTAACTTATGAATCTATTTTGCAAGATGATTTCATTCGCAAAAATGCAAGTTTTGTTTATACAACAGCCAGTAGTACAGATGACTGGAATCGTTTCAGAATTGTATTCATTTTGCAGACACCTATTCTGAATAAAGAAGCTCATTCAAATTTATTTAAATCATTAAATAACATGTATCTTGGTGATGACGCAACTTCCGCAAACTCTCAAATCTTTTATGGGTCAAAAGATGCCTCAAGTGAATTTTTTGGCAACTTACTTTCAGATGAGATTGTCAAAAAATTATCAATTATTACAGAATACGATAATTCTGGCCGTAAACCAATTTCTTACAAAAAGGGCTTAGACTTAAAATTGTTTGATAAAGAAGAAATTTCTAAGATTTTGCAATTTGTTTTTAAAAACGGCAAGCTACCGAATCATAAGTGGTGGAAAGTGCCAACAATACTAAAAAACACAGGATTGTTTACTGATGAAGAAATAATTGAACTAATTGAAGCTAATATTGGTGATACTAATGATGTTAAGAGCAAAATTAGATACGCACACCGATATAAAGATTCTCTATCAATTGGGACACTAATTCATTTTGCAAAAGAAACGGATATGAATTGCCAAGTTCAATAGCTAATTCTTCCAATTCTTTGCAATTCTGGTATTTCATTGAAAAAACAAATAAGGACGCCGAAGTAACTCATATTGCAAATATCAAATATGACTTATTCATACAATTTCTAATCAATAACGGCTTTTCTTTAATAGATAATATATCTGATTATAAATTTATTCATATAAATGAATTCAATCAAATTGAAATTGTATCAGATCTCTATATTAGGCAATTTGTTATTGACTTTATTACTCAGAATAATAACTTAAATAAAAAAGAAAGCTCATGCTTATTAGACCATTTATACAGAAATTCTAACCAGCTTTTTGGTAACAATATTAAAAACTTACCAATATCAAATCAAGATATAAAGAGTAAGCTCATTAAAGACAAGAATAAAATAGTTTACTTGTTTTATGAGAATGGCTTTAGAAAAATTACCAAAGATGACACGGAATTTTATGAATACTCAAATTTGAATGGTTTAATCTGGAAGAATTCTATTCTTAAAAGGAATTACAAGCGTTCAGATAATCGAGTTTCAGAAATAGAAAGATTCTTTAAATTGGTTTGTACAAACAGAGATAATGAAGATTCTTTAAATTTTAATGAGAGCAAGTATAATACTTTAAAAAGTGCAGTTGGGTATTTACTCTCCAGAGAGAAAATAATGTCTGAAACAGTAGGTGTGGTTCTATGTGACGAAGCAATTTCGGATAATCCACAAGGCGGTAGTGGTAAGAGTATTGCTGCTCTTTCACTAAGTAAGATGAGAAATGTAACAACAATAGATGGACGGTATGTAAAAGCAGATTCTCAATTCAAATTTGAAACCATTGATGAATCAACAGAAATAATTAATTTTGATGATTGTGGAGCTAAATTTGATTTTCAGAATTTCTTTAGTGTTATTACATTAGATTGTACTATTGAGAAAAAGAAAGTCAGCAGATATACGATACCTTTTGAAGACTCGCCTAAAATGATATTTTCAACAAACCATATCTTTCAAGGTGCTGGAACTTCTCACGAAAGAAGAGTTTTTGAGATAGAATTTTCTAATTATTTCGATACTCTGAATACACCAATTAAAGAATTTGGACACGATTTATTTGACGGTTGGGATAGTGAAGAATGGAACAGATTTGATGACTTTATGACTGAATGTATTAGATTCTATTTAGAAAATGGTTTAATCCGATATAAGCAATTAAATACAGGATATAAAAAACTTATTGAAAATACAGGTACGGCTATAGCTCAATATTGTGATAATTATATAGAATTTGATAAAGTTTACCGTGCCGAGGTAGTAACTGAAGAATTGAATAATATCATGAAAACTACATATGGCCAAGCAAAGATTACTAAATCAGTGCATTATTGGGCTGAGACATACAAGAAGCTCTACTTCTACCAAGAATTTAATAAGAATCTTAAAACAACTATTTATGTTATTTCAACAGATAAAAATAAAGAATTATCTTATTTCAAGAAACAAGATCAGTTCAAGAATTTATCTAATACAGAAAATAGAATAATCACCCCAAGGACTAATACAGATAGCTCAAGTTACGATGATTTGTTTAGTATGTAGAAAAACAGAAAAGCCTCTATAAAGACTGATAGAGGCTTTTCATAACGAACTGCATTAAATTCACTCATTGTTTCATAAGTATATATTCTATTTATGGATAATTTATATCTGTAACATAAAATTTAGTTATTGAAGAATATATAAGGAAATGTATGAGTTTATTTTCAATTATGTATAAAACGTATTAATTGTTGCACAATTCTATACATGGCGGAAAAAAGAAAAAATTTTGGTACTTATTAAATTATTTTTTTAGAAAATTAAAATTACTTTTTACTATTGCTTATTGAAATTTCGCACAGGTTTTGAGTATGGTTGCTCAAAATGGATGAAATGAATTAAACTGCTTAGATTTAGAAAATTATGACAGAAGCAATTCTACAAAGCTCGCCAAGAAATGAATGTAAGCAAGATCAATAAGCTCATTTCGATTTGTAGAATTTATACAAAAATGTTTTACCTCCATTTTGGACTTAAATTAAAAAAGTTTTGGCTGGAGGGACTGGTGATGCAACTTTTATAGACCAAAGAAAATCGTTAGAGGTCGAGACGCTTGAAAAATTTCCGGAGGAAAATTTTAAAAATTTATCTTTTGTTTTGGTAGTGTAAATTAAACTCTGTCTGCTTCTAAAATTATTGACTATTTTAAATTCCTACATTACAAAAATACTAAAATAAATACTAAAAACGATAATCAATTGAAAAATGCTACTGAGACTATAAGGATCTCGGGCGGCATTTTTCAATTGGAAGTAAAACCTGTTCTTGTCTCTTATACCTAA
>CAIWET010000529.1 GCA_903911805.1 uncultured Ignavibacteria bacterium
GAAAATGTTAAGAAAGACCGATTTATCTGTTTGCATAATTGCAAAAAATGAAGAGAATATGCTAGCCGATTGTCTTGAATCTATTAAGTCAATTGCTGAAGAGATTATATTAGTTGATACAGGAAGTACTGATGGAACAATAAAAATTGCTGAAAAATATGGATGCAAAATTTATCACCATCCATGGGAAAATGATTTTGCAAAAGCTAGAAATTTTGCACTTGGCTATGCCACAAAAAAATACATCTTAAGTATTGACGCTGATGAACGATTACTTAATCCTGAATTGTTTATCGAGACAATTGCTACTTCTAATTCGAATAGTGGTGGATGGCTTTTAAAAGTTGTTTCTCACGCAACAAGAGCTAATGGTCTGAAAGATACTTATTCTGGAAATTTACTGAGGTTATTTTTAAATCATCCAAAAATTAAATTTTATGGTGCCATTCACGAACAAGTTTTAGAAAATATCACTAAATTAGGTTTGAAAATTGATATAACTAAATTAAAAATGGATCATTTGGGTTATTCATTAAGTCCTGACCAAATGTCAATAAAACAAAAACGTAATTTAGAAATTTTAAATAAATTATTAATTATTTCTCCAACTGATCCCCACAACTTGTACCAACGAGCTAAAACTCTTTTAGCTTTAGGAGATTTGAAAAAAGCTGAAATTGATATTGCAAATGCGATTAAATATGGCAATCCAAATGCAGCTGTGATGCCCCAATCTCTTAATTTTGGTGGAGTTATTGCTTTGCAATCCGGCAACCCTGATTTAGCAATGTCAAGAGCAAGAGATTCAATAAAAATAATTCCAAATCAATCATTTGCAAATTTTATTCTTGGAGAAATTTATTATTTAAAGAATGATTATTTAATGGCTATTGAGCATTATAGAAGAATGGAGAAAGCTCAAGAGACTGAAGATTTTTATGCACAAATAGTTGGCGATTATAAACTTCCTCAAGAACAACTTCATTTTAAAATTGGTAAGTGCTTAATGGGAATTAAGGATTATGATACCGCTATAAATGAATTTTCAAAGGGCTTACATCTCAAAAACGATGATATAGCTTGTATGGTGGGTTTAGCTAATGTGCTTTATTTTAAAGGACAATTGGAGCATAGTAAAGAATTACTCGAAATAGCTGTTCAACTGACTGAAGAAAATGCTGAAATCAAAAATTACCTTAATATTATTAATACAGAGTTAGCAAAGAAATCATTTAATCATAAACCAGATTCGAATAAACCTTTTATTTCTCTTTCGATGATAATTAAAAATGAAGAAAAATATCTAGAAGGATGCTTAGATAGTGCTAAAGAATTTGTTGATGAAATTATAATTGTTGATACAGGATCTACTGATAAATCATTAGAAATTGCCCAAAAATTTGGTGCAAAAATTATAAATAAAGCTTGGAATAATGACTTTGCCGAAGCAAGAAATGAATCACTCAAATACTGCTCTGGTGAGTGGATCTTATATTTAGATGCAGATGAGCGATTAGATCAAAACTCGATATTGGGCATTAAAGATGCTCTGAAAATTGCTGATGAAAAGCTTGGTGGATTGATTTGTACAATCGAGAGCGACCACATACAATTAACTGGTGAAGTTGAGCACCACAGAGGTGGTTATCCTCGACTTTTTAGGAATTACGGATTCCCTACAATCAAATTCCAGGGAAGAGTACACGAGCAAATTACACCATCTTTATTTGATTTGGGTAAAGAAATAGCATTTTCAGAAATAAAAATTCTTCATTTGGGGTATAATCAATCCAGAGAAGTAATGGAAGGCAAAATCAAGAGAAATTATGCTCTTTTAATACAACACGTTCAAGAAGAACCATTAAATGGTTACGCTTGGTATCAACTTGGGCAAACACTTGCTCAAATGCAATTATTCAAAGAAGCTGAGGGTGCAATCAGAATGGCATTAAGTACAAATACTCTGAAAGATTCAGTTTATTCTAGTGCGACTGCCACACTTTCTCAACTTGTTGGTTCTCAAAGAAATTTTGAAGAAGCCCTTGAATTAGCAAATAAATCTTTGGAAAAAGCACCAAATCAAGTTTATGCACTTCATTTGAAAGCATATTCATTAATGTATTTAAATAGATTCGATGAATCAATGGAATGTTTTGATGAAGTTTTAAAAAGATTAGATAATAATCAAAAAATTCCTCAAAGTGGATTTGATATTACTATTCCCAAAGAGCTTGTTTTAAAAGGACTAAATGAATTAAAAGAATTAAAAATTAAAGCTGGGAGAATTTAAAAATGACTGATAAAATTCCATTATTTGTACCTGAATTATTTAGAACAGAAAATTCTAATTTTAAAAAATACTTTAATTTTTTAAAAGATAATTATTCTTTGAATTTCATTGACTATACTTCAATTTATAATTGGTCAATAGATAAGCCTATTGATTTCTGGAAATCATTATGGGAATTTGCAGATTTTGCTCACATTGGCGAAATAGAAGAAGTATGCTCATTTGTAAATCCATTTGATGTAAAACCAGGTGCCAAATGGTTTACAGGAATTCAAATGAATTTTGCAGAAAATTTATTAAGATTTAGAAATGAGAATATTGCAATTAAATTCAAGTGTGAAAATGGCTTTTATGAGGGAATCAATTACAATCAGCTTTATTCAAGAGTAGCAAATTTATCAGATTATCTTTTTAAAAATGGCGTGTGCAAAGGAGATGTTGTTGCAGGATTTATTACAAATATTCCTGATGCAATAATTGCAATGCTCGCAACAACAAGTATTGGTGCAATTTGGACTTCGTGTTCGCCAGATTTTGGATTAAATGGTGTTTTAGATAGGTTCACACAAGTAAAACCAAAGATTCTTTTTGCATTAGAATCATATTATTACAATGGTAAAAAATTCGATTTATCCGATAAAATTGCAAGTATTAAAAATGAACTTGGTGGCCAAACCAAAGTTATTTTAGTCAATTATCCTGGTGAAAATCACGTTGAAGCAAATTATTCATTTAATTCTTCTAAAATACTAAATATTCCAATTTCAGGAAATGAAATTGATTTTCTACAATCAGAATTTTCTCATCCAGTTTATATAATGTATTCATCAGGAACAACAGGAAAACCTAAGTGTATTGTTCATTCTGCAGGTGGAACTTTATTACAGCATTACAAAGAATTATTCTTACATACCGACTTAAAAGAAAACGAAACGATAATGTATTTTACTACAACCGGTTGGATGATGTGGAATTGGCTCGTTAGTAGTTTATCTATTGGAGCTTCAGTATTCCTTTATGATGGAAGTCCATCATTTCCGGATTTATCGATACTTTGGAAATATATTGATGAATATAAAATTAATATTTTTGGTACAAGTCCCAAATTTCTATCATCTTGCGAACAAGCTGGAATTGTTCCTCGACATTTTGATTTAAATAAATTAAAGTCAATACTATCAACAGGCTCTCCTTTATCCGAAAATAATTTTAAATGGGTTTATGATAATGTAAAAACTAATTTATTGCTCTCTTCAATTGCAGGTGGAACAGATATTATTTCTTGTTTTATGCTCGGTAATCCACTTTTACCTGTATTTTCTGAAGAAATTCAATGCAGAGGATTGGGAATGAAAGTTGAATGCCTCAACGAAAATTCTGAACACAAAGATGAAATAATTGGAGAATTAGTATGCTCTGCAATTTTCCCATCAATGCCAATTTATTTCTGGAATGATGAAAAAAATGAATTATTCAATAAAGCATATTTTGAACACTATCCAGGTAAGTGGCGACACGGAGATTTTATTAAAATTACTCAAAATGGTGGTGTAATAGTTTATGGTAGATCTGATTCAACTTTAAATCCTGGAGGAGTCAGAATAGGAACATCAGAAATTTACAGAGTAATTGAAACATTAGATTTTATTATTGATTCAATGGCAGTTGGGAAAAAAGAAGATAATGATATTTCCGTAGTCCTTTTTGTTCATCTTAAAAAAGATGTTGAATTTAATTCAGATTTATCAAATCAGATTAAGTCAATAATTCGAAAATCACTAACTCCAAGGCACGTTCCTAAATATATCATTCCTGTAAATGAAATTCCCGTTACAATGAATAATAAAAAAGTGGAGATTACTGTAACTCGAATAATTAATAATGAGCCAATAACAAATCAATCTGCATTATTAAATCAAGAATCAATAAACGAATATTATAATATCGATTTTGATAATTGGAAATAAAAAAAGTCGGTTGATTAAAACCGACTTTTTAAAAATTTATTTGTTCTTTTATCTAACAATTATCTACCTTTTCTAGGTGAGCGATCTCCAAATTTTCCTTTTTTGAAATCACCACCGCTACGGCCGGAACCACCACGGAATCCACCGGATGAGCCACCTTTTCTGTCAGAGAAACCACCGCTTCTTCTGTCAGATGAACCACTACGTCTATCTGATGAACCGCCACGACTTCCGCCTCTTTCGAAGTTACCTCTTTTTTCTCTTCCAAATCCACCGTCTCTTGAGCCTGATTCTCTATCTCTTGGTTTAAAATCTCTTGAGCCTGATTCTCTATCTCTTGGTTTAAAGTCCCTTGATCCTGATTCTCTGTCTCTTGGTTTAAAGTCTCTGTTGCCTGATTCTCTATCTCTTGGCTTAAATTCTCTATCTCCTGAACCTGCTTCTCTTGTTGAGCCACCTGGTTTTTTAACTAAATTGAAACCACCGCCACCTGGAGCGTTTTCGCCATCGTGGAATCCACCGCTAAAACCTTCTCTTCTTGCTGGTCTGTTTTCATCACGGTTAAATCCGCCGCCACTAGGTCTGAATCCACGATTACCGCCTCTATCTCCTCCACGGGAATCACTTCTTCCACCTCTATCGCCACCACGGAATCCACCTCTATCGCCACCGCTACTTCTTCTATCTCCTCCACCGCTTCTAAAGTCTCTATCTCCACGTCCTCTATCTGGACGATCTTCTCTCGGTCTAAAATCGCGGTTTCCTCTGTCGTCATCTCTATTGCCAGAGAATTCTCTATTTCCTCTATCGTCGTCTCTATTTCTTCTAAAGTCACCGTCGCCACTAGGTCTGCGGAATTCACTTCTTCCACCTCTGTCGCCACCACGGAATCCACCTCTATCAAATCCACCTCTTCTGTCGCCTCTATCATCTCTAGAAGGTCTGTCATTATAAGATGTTTTTAATTTCATTATATTTTCAAGATTTGCCATGTCACCTGAGTGAGCTGATAATTCTTTTGCTGTAAATATTTCTGAATCTTCATTGTTGCCTAATTTTCCTTCGAAAACTATAACAAATTCGCCTTTAAATTTATTATCGGAGAATTTTTCTAGTAATTTCTGGAATGAACCATAATGATGTGATTCAAAAGGCATTGTAAGATTGCAACCAATATATACCAATCTATCAGGCATAACAGAAGCTGCTGCTTCTAAAAATGGTAATAATCTATAAGGTGTTTCTAATAAAACTATTGTTCTAAATTCTTCTTTTAAATGATTTAATTGAGCAACTCTTAAATCTTTATCTCTGCTTAAAAAACCAGCAAAAATAAATTGAGTTATGTCAAAAGTGCTTCTAACCAAAGCAGTCATAATTGAGGATACACCCGGAACAACGATAACATTAATGCCAGCATTGATTGCTGATTTAACAAGCATAAAGCCTGGATCTGCAAATACCGGAGTGCCACAATCGGAAATAAGAGCTAAGTCTTTTCCGTTGTTTAATAATTCTAATAATTCTTGCGACTTAGAATATTCATTTTGTTCATTCAGAAATTCTAGTTTCCTCGAAATATTATATTTGTGTAATAGTTTTGCGCCTTCTTTTGGTTCCTCTGCAACAACAAAGTCACATTCTTTCATTACTTTTAGCGCTCTTAAGCTGATGTCATCAGAATTTCCGATGGGTGTGGAAACTACATAGAGCTTTCCTTTTGTTTGGGTGGGTAGCTCTTGATTTTCTAAATCGCTCATTATTTAAATCCAAATTGTCAAAAAACA
>CAIWET010000530.1 GCA_903911805.1 uncultured Ignavibacteria bacterium
ATTTCTCATAATGAACCAAAAATTAATTATTTTTTATTAATTTACTTATATATGAACACATATATAAAAATATTACTCTCAAATTACGATAAAAATATTTCTTGTAAAAGAATTTTTAGCGGAAATATTGAAAATTCGGATATTTTTATTGTTTTTTTACACGAAGGATTAGGTTCAATAAGTTCATGGAAAAATTTTCCAGAAACTTTATGTAATTTAACCAATGTCAATGGACTCATATATGACAGAGACGGATTTGGAAATTCAGATGTGATTTTTCAAGAATATAATAGTGATTTTTTTGAAAAACAAGTAGAAATATTAAATTCAATCTTATTGGAATTGAATATTTCAAAATGTATTTTGGTGGGTCATAGCGATGGTTTGAACTTCCCCCAGTTTAGTAGAGACAAAGATAAGTCATTATTTGTTATGTAAGATCTTCTTTTCATAATCAATAGGTGAATTATAATTTAAACTTGAATGCAACCTTTTTCTATTATAAAATAGTTCAATATAAATGAATAGACTATTTTCTGCTTCTTTTCTTGTTTCATAAGTTTTTTGATATACCCATTCAGTCTTCAATGTATGAAAAAATGTTTCTGTTATAGCATTGTCATAACAATCTCCTCTTTTGCTCATGCTCTGTGTTATATTGTTTTTTATCAATAGTTTACGCATTTCTAAACTAGCATATTGAACACCCTGATCGGAGTGAAAGATTAATGATTCTTTTGGTTTCCTAATCTTAATTGCAATTGCTGTAGCATCTATTACAAAATTCTTACTTAAATTATTGCTGACTTTCCAACTTATTATTTGTCTGCTTTTTACTTCTAAAATTATCACTAAAAATAGCCAGCCTTCTTTTGTCCAGATTCCTGTAATATCTGAAGTCCAAAGAGAATCAAGTCTGGAAACGCTAAAGTCTTGATTTAAAAGATTTTCTGCAATTGGCAACCTATGCTTTGAATTGGTTGTTGACTTGTATTTTCTTTTAATTATTGACCTAATTCCATTCTCTTGCATAATCCTTGCAACTCTTTTCTTGCTAGTTTTTATACCATTTTTGCGCAATTCCTGCTCAATTCTAGGTGAACCATAAATTTTATAACTTAGTTCATGATGCTTTTGGATATCCTTTAGTAATTTTCTATCTTCTGCTTTTCTCTTACTTATATGAGATTTTCTCCATTTATAATATCCACTTGTCGATACATCAATTACACGGCATATTCTCAAAATTGCATAATCAGCTTTATGCAGTTCTATAAATTGATATTTATCTTCTATGGTTTTGAAAATATGCCGAGAGCTTTTTTTAATATATCTCGCTCCTCCCTAAGAATCTGGTTTTCTCTTTTTAATTTAGTAAGTTCTTCATCCATAGGTGTTTGGTGACCTTTACCTGGGAATGATTGTTGAGAGTTTTTGATATATTGGCTTTTCCATGATTGTAAAGTTCCTTCATCAATATCTAGTTCCCTTGCTAATTCAGCAACTTTTTTATCTTTAGAAACTATAAGTTTTGCTACATTAATTTTGAAATCTTTGTCAAAGACTCTTTTTTTCTGTTTTTCCATTGTTTTTGCCCTTTTTATAAATAATCATATACGAAATTAATTAAAAATCCTCTCTTTTCCTACTGTGGATTGTACTGGGGCAAGATCATTCCTTATTGCAAGTAAGAAAAAATAGTAGGGCATTTTCTAATTATGTTTACCAGAATTATAAAAGTGGTAAAATTAATGGTGCAGAAGCAAGTAGTTTATTAAAAATTAAGATAAATAATTTTACAAAAATGGAACGGTACTTATTATCATGAGAACTAAATATTGTTTAGATACAAATTTCTTTGTTCAAGGATGGAATAAATATTATTCACCAATATTTTGTTCAGGATATTGGGAAATAATAGACGAAATTGGCAAAGAAGGAATAATTTTTATACCAGAAATGGTAAAAAACGAGATAAGTAAAATAGATGATACATTAAATTCTTGGCTAAAGAATAAACCTTATTTAGTTAAACCAATTGATAGTAATGTTCAGAAGTGTTTAAAAGATGTTTATTCTTCTAATGTTAACCACCAACGATTAGTTGATAACACTAAAAATAGGTCACAAGCAGACCCATGGGTTATTGCTCATGCTATTTCAGAAGGTGCAACAGTTGTAACAAAAGAAGAAAAAATTGTAATTCCTAATTCTACAAAAATTAAAATACCCAATGTTTGTGATAATATGGGTGTTAGGTGTATTGATGACTTTGAGTTTATAAAAGAAATGAAATTACTTTTTACTTGTATAAAACCATATAATCAAAATTGAGATAACAAATGAATTCAGATATTTCAGAAAAATCCCTCGAATCAATCATTGAGAAAAGTTTAATTGAAGAATCAGGTTATGTAAAAGGTTCAAATCAAAATTATGATAGAGAATTTTGTCTTGATACTAAATTGCTTTTTGAATTTATTCAAGCCACCCAACCTTCTAAATTAGCAAAGTTAATTGAGAACTATAAAGATAAATATCAGGAAAAGTTTTGCAAAAGACTTTTTGATAAAATTAAAAAAGAAGGCGTTATTAGTGTTCTCAGAAATGGAATAAAAGATAATGATGTTACCATAGAACTCTTGTATAAATTACCTTCTTCAGATATGAACCAAACCGTTATTACAAATTATTCAAAGAATATATTTTCAGTAACAAGACAATTAAAATACAGTTTAGCGAATTCAAATTCACTTGATATGGCTTTATTTGTCAACGGAATTCCTATTTCAACTTTTGAACTTAAAAATGAGCTTACAAATCAAAATGTTAAAGACGCTATAAGACAATACCAAAATGACAGAGACCCAAAAGAACCTATCTTTTACTTTGGTCGTTGCATAGTTCATTTTGCTGTTGATACAGATTTAGTTTACATGACAACGAAATTAAATGGTAAAGACACAATCTTTCTTCCATTCAATAAAGGCAATAATAACGGTTCTGGTAATCCAGTAAATCCTAATGGTTTAAAAACTGATTTTTTATGGAAAAGAATTTTAAAGAAAGAAAATTTAAGCAATATACTTGAAAAATATGCTCAGTTTTATGAAGAAAAAGATGATGATGGAAATATCAAGAAAAAACTTATCTTTCCAAGATTTCATCAATTTGACTTAGTAACTAAACTATTAGCAGATGTAAAGTCAAATGGCGCAGGGGAAAGATATTTAATTGAACATTCAGCTGGCTCAGGTAAAAGTAATTCTATTAGTTGGCTTGCTCATCAATTAGTTGGTCTATTTGATTCGTCAAATACAAAGCCAATATTTGATTCAGTTATTGTTGTTACTGATAGACGAGTTTTAGACAAACAGATTAGAGACAATATAAAACAGTTTGCACAAGTCAAGGGTGTTGTTGAAGCAATAACAGAAGGTAGTAAACAATTAAAAGAAGCACTTGAAGAAGGTAAGAAAATAATTATTTCAACAATCCAGAAATTTCCTCATATCGTTAAGGAAATTGGAGAACTAAATTCTTCAAAATTCGCAATTATTATTGATGAAGCTCATTCAAGTCAGAGCGGTTCTTCTTCAAGCAAAATGAGTATTGCATTATCAAAGAAAGAATTTATTAGTGAATTTGAATCTGATGAAGAAGAAGAAACAGATGAAGATGTTATAAATAGAGTAGTTGAGCAATCAATAAAATCAAGAAAAATGTTAAAGAATGCCAGTTACTTTGCTTTTACTGCTACTCCAAAGAATAAAACCCTTGAAACATTTGGCATTAGAAGAGAAGACGGCAAATTTGAATCATTTCATATTTATTCAATGAAGCAAGCAATTGAGGAAGAATTTATTTTAGATGTTTTGAAAAATTATACTACTTATAGCAGTTTTTATCGAATAAAGAAAGCAACGGAAGATAATCCTGATTTCGATAAAAAGAGAGCTCAACAGAAAATAAGGTTCTTTGTAGAATCACACCCAAATACTATTGAAAAGAAAACTAAAATAATGGTAAATCATTTTTTAAATGATGTTATCAGGAAAAAGAAAATAAAAGGATTAGCAAAAGCAATGCTTGTTACAAGTTCTATTCAACAGGCTTTAAGATTCAAACTGGCTTTTGATAAATATTTATTGGAAATTAAGTCTCCATTTAAATCAATTGTTGCATTCTCTGGTACAAAAAAAGATGGCGGAATTGATTATACCGAAGAAAGTATGAATGGTTTTCCGAGTAATGATATTCCTAAAGAATTCAAGAAAAATGAATACAGATTTCTAATTGTTGCAAACAAATTTCAAACTGGATTCGACCAGCCATTACTTCATACGATGTATGTTCACAAGAAATTGGAAGGAGTTCAGGCAGTTCAAACTCTATCAAGAGTGAATAGAGCTTATAAACCGGATAAAACTGATACTTTTATTCTTGACTTTGCAAATACACATGATGACATTCAAGAAGCGTTTAAACCTTATTATGAATCAACAATTTTAAGTGATAAGACTGACCCAAATAAACTCAATGATTTAAAGGACGGGCTTGACATTTATCAAATTTATGATGAAGAACAAGTTACCAGTTTTACCATGCAATACCTAATAGGTGTTGATAGAGAAAAATTAGACCCACTATTAGACATTACCGCAGCAAATTTCAAAAAGGATTTAACTTCTGATGAACAAATTGATTTCAAGATAAAAGCTAAATCTTTTACCAGAGTTTATAACTTTTTGGTTCAAATATTAGATTATACAAATATTGAATGGGAGAAACTCTACTGGTTCTTGAAATTTCTAATAAATAAACTTCCTTCAGAATTTGAAGATTTGGCACAAGGAATACTTGAAAGTATAGACCTTGACAGTTATAAAACATCAGAGCCAAGTACCCTAAATATAGAAATTGAAGAAAACAAAGAGTTGAATCCAATTCCTTCACAAACTGGTGGACATTCACCAGTACCAGAATTAGACAAATTAGAAGAAATAATTAAAGAATTCAATGATAGATTTGGTACTGAATGGACAGATAATGTTAAAATACGTAGATTCTTATTTGAAGACATACCAAATGAAATGGCAAAAGATATTGAGTTTATTAATGCTACATTAAGTTCAGATAGACAAAATGCCAAGATAACATTCGATAAGAAAGTAGATGATAAATTCCAAGACTTGATACATTCTCATACCAAGTTATACAAGAGGTATTCAGACGATGAAGCATTTAAAGAATATGTAACTTCAATGCTTTTCAATATAGTTTATAATAGTAGTAATTTTTTGATGAAGTAAAGAATAGGTAAATGGAATGTCAAAAGTTCTCGATGTTATAATTCAAGATGATTATTTACAAAGTATTACCCGTTCAAAGCCAATTGATGCTTTGTCAGAATTAATTTGGAATAGTTTAGATGCTGATTCTACATTCATCAATATTGAATTTCAGCCTAATTCTTTAGAGGGTTTTGAATCAATTCTAATAGAAGATAACGGTCATGGGATAAATTACCATGATGCTGAATTAGCGTTCAGTAGTCTTGGAGGTTCATCAAAGAAATACCAAAAATGTAGTCCTGATAATAGGATACTTCATGGGAAAGAGGGTAAGGGAAGGTATAAAGCATTCTCTTTAGGAAGTAATTTCCAATATATTAGTAAATATAGAGAAAATGTGAATGTCAAGGAATTCGATATTTCATTAAGTGAAGATACCTTAAAAAAACCAACATTAAATGATGTCCAACCCAATTTGGAAAAAGATTCAACAGGTGTAAAAATAATTATTACAAATATAAAACAACCTGTTTCTCCTTTATTTGTAACAAACATAAAATCAGATTTGGAGAAAAAGTTTGCTGTATATTATATGATTTGACAGAAGAAGAAATAAAAATTGTGGAGGGAGAGTAATGGAAAAGGTTAGAGTAAAAGAAATCATTGATAAGCACGAGCAGAAACAGGATTTTTCATGCATTCCATCTGCTGTGGAAATGATTTTAAAATTAGAAGGTTTAGTTAATCTTGATTATTATGAAGAACAAGATTCCTATACCTATAAACAAGGAAATTCTTTTAGTCTTTATGATGGAAAGATATTAATAAATTTAAAATTCAGGCATCTCTTTTATATAATTCGTAATGTTAAATTTCCATTGGAAGAATTATTCGATACTATTCAAAGAGAATTAAATTCAAACAAATTTATAGCAATTTCACTATCAGAGAGTTATGACAACAATGGAGCCACTGGAAATTTTCATAATTACATTGTACATTCATGTAATAATAATGAGTTCCAGAGCTTATCCAAGAAAGATAAAGAAACTATTTTTTGTGATTTTATTAAACTCTGGGTTAAAAATATGAAAGGCAGTGATATTTTAGTTTATGAAAGAATTGAGGCGGTTAGCTGATGGAAAAGGATTTAAGAAATATTGAACTGTTGAGTTATCAGTTTTTACTTGAAAAATTGGTTCTTGGTAAAAGTCATTTGTTATTAGGGAATGGTTTTAATTTCTCATTGGGAATCAATACAAGCTACAAAGAAATATTCAGCAGAATGAAAGAACTTTTACCTGATTATAAGCAGCTTGACGAAGAATTTCAAAATGCTAATTGTGATATAGAATTGGTTATTGGGAATTTACAAAATTCAATAAAGACTGAAAATAAATTCAAGGGATTTCTGAATAATTTTATTCATAACAAGGTCAAAGCAGATTTTATGAAAGCTACTGTTTCTATTGTTATGGAAAATATAAAGAACATTTATCAAGAGAATAATGAAGGAATATATCTTTTACTAAGTAAATTTCAAAACTATTTCTCGATAAATTATGACCCATTTTTGTATCTTTTACTGATGAAACTAAAGAAAAAAGACAATCAGGCAATTGTATTTCCAAATAGTATAAAATTTTTTGAAAAAGAATTAAAAAATGAAGATAGCAAACTATTCAAATTAATTGATACTGCTTATCAGGAAGCCAAATTGACTATCAACTTTCAAGATAAAACAATCAATAGAACTTTAAAAAATATCACAAAATCAGATTTTAACAACCAAGTAAAAAAAATCATTAAAAATCAATATCCTAACACTAAGGATAAGGAGATTAAAAGAATTACAAAAATTTATTTTGAAAATTTAAGACAAGACCACAGGACATTAGATATTAATGATGGTTTTCAGGGTGAGCTATTCAATGAGGACTTCAAAAATTCTCTGCAAAATGTTTTCTTTATTCATGGTGCATTTCACATTTATCAAAATGGTAAAAATATAAAAAAAATAACTCAAACAAGTGATAAAGCACTTTATCAAAACATTGATGAAATAATAGATGCAGAAGATAAAGATATAGTGTGCATTTTAAAACCAGATAATAAGTTTGAAGACATCGAACAGAATAATTATTTGAAAAATTCACTTTATAAATTATCTGAAATTGAAGGTGAATTGGTGATTTTCGGTAGTGCTTTATCTGAAAATGATAATCACATTTTTAACAAAATCAATGATAATATGCAAATTACAACTGTATATCTTTCAACTTGTCCCGAAAATTTGCAATCAACCTCTATAAGAGCATTAGAAGTATTCCCGAATAAAGAAATTGGATATTTTGACTATAAGACCGTTTCTTATGTGAATATTGAAGAGATTGAAAACAAAGTAATAGATGAGTAAGTTATGGAAATTACAGTACCTTTAAAATTGAAATCTTCACATAATATTCAAGCGATAAATTATCGAGGAAATAGTGATATTGAAATTGAGGGGCAAAAATATGAAGCAATTGAAAATATTTTTGATATGCCTGGATGTATTGTATCATTGGAAAATAATAAAGCTAATTCATCAATCTATCTAAAATTAGAATTGGATTATAATTTGGAGTTCGATGAGAATAAAGTCAAATTAAAAATTGAGGAAATAGCTGAATTATTTTCGTTTAATTTGTCAATACAAGATACGAATCCTAAGTATGGAACAAATTATTTTGAGATACAATGGTTTGATTATAAATGTATCCCAACTGAGAAAGAAAATTATTTAGCACCTCATACAATGAAATTTTCAGATAATTTAACAATTACTGATAGTTTAGAAATGAAAATTATCAGACACTACCATATTAAATCATTTCCTATTGAAAATTGGAAATACGATGAAATTCTTCACTACTTCTATGAAGGTTTGAAATCAAATTATAATAAATCGAAATTCTTCCATTGGTTCTTGATTTTAGAAAGAATAGAGAATTCAGTTGAATATAAATCATTATTTAATTCTGATAAATTGTTTATTGATGATGAGATACAACAAATGAAAATGTTACCAGTAATTTGCGACGACGACAGAAAAAAATGTATAATAACTGAATTAAAAAAAAGAACAAAAAAATCCAGACTGGATAAACTATTTGAAATATTAGATAAGAGGAACTTAGATATATTCAAGATTGGAAATCCAAAAGATAACTTAAAATTGATAATTAATTTAAGGAATAAATTGTTTCATAGTGGTAATATTCCTGATTTAGATAGATTGTTATACGAATTTCTATATCCTCTTGTTTATCAAATAATTGAATATGATTTGAATAAATTATCGTAAAGAATTTGTCAAATGATAATTTAAACTGAAATTCTTATTTTGCGAACAACATTTATTAGCATTAACTGAAATGAAAAAAGATATATATTTTATCAACATATTAGAATTAAATTAGAAATTTAAATTATCGATTATATTCTTAATTTTTATTTTTCTATAATTA
>CAIWET010000531.1 GCA_903911805.1 uncultured Ignavibacteria bacterium
CATTTAAATATTTCAATAATTATGAAATTCAATTATTCTTTTTTAATTCTGTTTGTTTTTACTTCAAGTTTTCTTATTAGCGATGAAAAGAAAAATGATTCTATTCCAGATGCTTATCAATTCAAAATAATAAAGCAATTGCCAACAACATCAGTGAAAGATCAATATAGATCAGGTACTTGTTGGTCATTCTCAGGACTTTCTTTTTTAGAGTCTGAAATTTTGAGAATGGGCAAGCAAGAAGTAAATTTATCAGAAATGTTTGTTGTTAGAACTAATTATACAGAAAAAGCAAAAAATTATATTCGATATCACGGAAAAATGAATTTTGGTCCTGGCGGTAATTTTCACGATAATTTGAGTACTTTGATTAACTACGGTTTAATTCCTGAAGATGCCTATAAAGGAACTAATTATGGAGAAAAGAAACATACACACGGAGAATTGGATGCAGTTCTTCAAAGTTATTTAGATGCAATAGTTAGGAATGGAAATGGCAAATTATCTACTAAATGGCTTCAAGGTTATAATGGAATTCTAGATGCATATTTAGGAGCAATTCCTGATAATTTTGAATTTAATGGAAAGTCATATACTCCAAAATCTTATGCAAAAGAATTAGGAATAATTCCTGATGATTATATTGAAATAACTTCTTTTTCTCATCATCCATATTATAAACCATTTGTTTTAGAATTGCCTGACAATTGGAAATTAGATTTGACTTATAATGTTCAATTGGATGATATGATAAATATAATCGACAATTCAATTGAAAATGGTTATACCGTTGCTTGGGGTGGCGATGTAAGCTCAAAAGGTTTTGCATATAAAAAGCAAGGACTAGCTGTTTCAATTAAGGAAGATTTTGATGATTTAAAGGGTTCTGAAATGTCAAAATGGGAAAATTTAACCGATGGTGATAAGCAAGATAGTTTATATAACTTTAAAGTAATTAGAGAAGAAAAAGTAATAACTCCTGAAATGCGTCAGGAAGCGTTTGATCGTTGGGATGTTACTGATGACCACGGTATGCACATTGTTGGCATTGCTGAGGATCAAAAAGGCAATAATTATTATTATACTAAAAACTCTTGGAATGGAAACAGTAATAAGTATAAAGGGTATTTATATATGTCTGAGCCTTTTGTAAAACTTAATACAACTTCAATTATGGTAAACAAAAAAGCTATTCCCGAAGATATAAAAAAGAAATTAGGTATTTAAGTCAGTTCTATTTTAACAATTAATTGAAAGATTTTATGAAATTCCCCAATAAAATAAATTCAGCAATTATACTCGCATTATGCATATTTGCTATATCATCAAGTTCTGTATTTTCTGAAATACTCAAAACTAAGGATTTTCAAATGGATTTTCCTAAAAAACCTGCTTATGAGAAGCAAAATACTGAATCTGAAATTGGCAATTTACCAATGGATATTTACATTTATGATGCATCGAATAATGAAAAAGATGATAATTTAGTATATGGTTTAATTTCAACTGAATATCCAGATTCTTTAATCAATTCAAATATGACAGATATATTGAGCGATTTCTTTAATAATGCAATTCAAGGAGCAGTTTCAAATGTGAGCGGTAAACTAATTTCTCAAACTGATTTGAAATTGAATAATTTTCCTGGTAGAGAAATTAAAATCAATTATAATGATGGTGCCGCAGTAATTAAAATGAGATTATTCCTTGTACAAAATAAGATGTACATTCTTCAGACAATTACTCTAACTGAGAAAG
>CAIWET010000532.1 GCA_903911805.1 uncultured Ignavibacteria bacterium
AATTAAAAATTTTAAAATTATACTTATTTATTTTATTAGGATTATTTCTTTGGTGGCTTCCAAATTGGATTTTGAATTGAATTAATATATTTGAATGTACTTCTGAAAGATTCAATTGAAATATTATTTTCAAAAAAATTTATATCGTCTTTGATAATTCCTGAAGAAAAATGATCATTATGGTGAAAATGAAGAGAGGTAGAAGTTTTTTCAATTTTAGTAATAATAATATCATCGTCAATAAAGATTGGATATAAAAATAAATGGGAGAATAGTAAAAGTACTATCAACCCTTTATTTACTAACATTATATTTTCAAACAAACTTCTCATTGAGATATTTGACGAAAAAATCAGAAAGATATTAAAAAATGAATAAATAATTGATTTTTTAAAATTATTTTTTTGCTATTTGGAAAAATTTCCGTAATTTTGTAGTTCATAGAAAAATATGTTATTTAGGAGAAAAAAATATGGCTAAGAAAGAAGCCCGAGTGATAATAACATTAGAGTGCACTGAAGCGAAAAAAGAGGGAAAACCAGCTTCTAGATACACAACAATGAAAAATAAGCACAATACTACTGAAAGATTAGAATTAAAAAAATTCAATCCATTTTTACGCAGGCATACAGTTCATAAAGAGATTCGCTAAAAATTTTAGCTAATAAAAAAAAGAGCTTTTAATTCAAGAGCTTTTTTTTTGCATTTATTTCAATAAATGTTGCAACATTAAATGTAATTACACGTTAAGTGATATAATTTGATTATAATATATTAAAAGGTTTAAAAATGAGTGCTTTAAAAGAAATAAAATTAGGCGAAATTACTTTAAAAAATCGTATTGTTATGGCTCCAATGACTCGTTCAAGAGCAATTGGAAATATTCCAAATGATTTAGTTGCAGAATACTACGAACAAAGAGCTGGCGCTGGATTAATCATTACAGAAGGTACTTCTCCTTCCCCTAATGGCTTAGGATATTCAAGAATTCCTGGAATTTTCTCAGACGAACAAGTTAATGGTTGGAAAACTGTTACTGATAGAGTTCACTCAAAAGGAAGCAAAATCTTTGTGCAATTAATGCATACAGGTAGAGTTAGCCACGAATCAAATTTACCAGAAGGTGCTAAAGTATTAGCTCCATCAGCTGTTAAAGCAGCAGGTCAAATTTGGAGTGATTCATTACAAATGGTTGATCATTCTGAACCAAATGCAATGACAACAGAAGAATTAGAAATTACTAAAAATGAATTTATCAGTGCAGCAAAAAATGCTATCAAAGCAGGATTTGACGGAATTGAACTTCACGCAGCTAATGGATATTTATTAGAACAATTTTTATCACCTATTAGCAATGTAAGAACTGATAATTATGGTGGTTCAATTGAAAATAGAGCAAAATTCGTACTTGAAGTAGTTGACGGAGCTATTGCAGCAATTGGCAAAGATAAAGTAGGAATAAGAGTTTCTCCTTATGGAGTTGCTTCAGATATGCCACATTATGATGAAATTGACCAAACTTATTCTTACCTATCAACTGAATTAGGAAGAAGAGGAATGGCTTATATTCACTTGGTCGACCATTCGGCAATGGGTGCTCCTGCAGTTCCAACAGAAATCAAACAAACGATTAAAAACAACTTTGGCGGAACTGTGATATTAGCTGGTGGATATGATTTAGATAGTGCAAATGCAACATTAGCAGGTGAAATTGCTGATTTGATAGCAATCGGAAGACCATTTATCAATAATCCAGATTTAGTTCAAAGATTTGAAAAAGGTTTACCACTTTCAGGACAACTAGATTTCAATACTTTCTATACTCCAGGTTCAATTGGATATACAGATTATCCAACTGCATAAAAAGACGGATTTAATTAAAAAAAAGCCTTTAGAAAACTCTAAAGGCTTTTTTAAATTTACTAATCAAAAAAATCAAATTATTTTAATTCCATATTTCAAAATTTGTTTAACAAATAGATTACTTTCATTAAAATCTTCTGGTCTAAATGGATGTGTCTCAATATCGGTACTTGATCGAATCCTAGATTGAATTAAACTTACATTATCTTTAAATCTAATACCTTCAAAATTATTTGAAGTAACAGCTATATCGATATCACTAAATTCTGTATTAGTTCCTTTTGCGTAACTACCAAATAATATTGCTGAATCAATAATTATATTGTCATTTTTAGCTTCAACAATAAATTTTTCAATTAGTTTAATTATTTTATCAGAGATTTCAACCATAAATACGTTTCCTTTATTTATATTAAAATTCAATTCTTTTTCTATTTTTCTTG
>CAIWET010000533.1 GCA_903911805.1 uncultured Ignavibacteria bacterium
AAAATGAATATTAAAGATTCAAAAATTTTGGTTCTCGGAGGTTGGGGGTTAGTTGGCTCTGCGATATGCAGACGCCTAATGGTCCACAATCCAGCGCAAATAATCGTAACTTCACTTCGTATGAGCGAAGCTGAAGATGCAGTAAATCAACTTAGAAATGAATTTCCGAATGCAAATCCAGAAATGTTTATTCCTGAATGCGGAAATATCTTTGCAAGAAATGAACATAAGGACATGGATTGGAACGCAGTTTTATCTAATCCTGAAAGCAGAAAAACTGTAATTTCTGACATATTTAATGACTTAACAGACGAAGTTTTAAAAAATTCAGCATTATATACAGTTATTACTAAACATCAACCAGATGTTGTAATCGATTGTATAAATACTGCAACAGCAATTGCATACCAAGATATTTACAATACATCTAATACAGTAATCAGAGGAATTAAAAACAACAATCTCGATACAGAAGCTATAGAAAGATTATTATCTAGCTTATATATGCCGCAATTGATTCGCCACGTACAAATAGTTTATAAAGCTTTGCTTGATGCAAAAACAACTTTATTACTTAAAATTGGTACCAGCGGAACAGGTGGAATGGGATTAAATATTCCTTATACACATTCAGAAGAAAGACCTTCTAAAGTATTATTAGCAAAAACAGCAGTAGCTGGAGCACAGACTTTATTACTTTTCTTAATGGCAAGAACACCAAACGGACCAATAGTAAAAGAAGTAAAGCCAACAGCAACTATAGCTTGGAAAAGAATTGCTTATGATAAAGTATATAGAAAAGGCAGACCAATTCCATTAGTAGATATGGAAATGGCAAATGCTAAAAGTGTAGGTGATTCATTTAAATTTGTTGATGAAACAGGCGTAAATATCACTGGAAAAGATTTTGAATCAGTATTTATTGATACTGGAGAAAATGGAATTTTCTCACGTGGTGAATTCACAGCGATATCATCATTAGGTCAAATGGAAATTGTTACACCTGAAGAAATAGCAGAATGTGCTGTATTCGAAATCAGTGGTGGCAATTCTGGAAAAGATGTAATCCAAGGAATGGATGCATTTACTTTAGGCCCAACGTATCGCGGTGGTATACTACAAAATAGTGCAGTAAGACAAATTGATAAACTTGAAAAAGAACACGGAATCGACAGTGTTGCTTTCGAACTTTTAGGCCCACCAAGATTATCAAAATTACTTTATGAAGCAAATATTATTAAAAGAATTTGCGGAAATATGAAAGCTTTTTTAAATACAACTCCGGAAGAAATGTCAGCTAAATCTTTAGCATTAGTTTCTGAAAATGGAGATTTAAGAGCCCAAATGCTATCAGTTGGATTAGCAGTAATGTTACCAGATGGCAAAAACTATCTAAGAGGCGTTGACGTAAAGATACCAGTAAAAACAGGGGACATAGAAATACCGGTAACTGAAAAAGAAATTGAAAAATGGTGCTTCGAAGGTTGGGTTGACTTAAGAACAAAGAGCTTTATAGAATGGCAGCAGAGGATTACAAAAATAGTAAACCAGGTAGAATCAATACCTGCTTATGAAACAAGTTCAAGATATACTTATACTAAAGAGTATTGGGACAATTTTGAAACTTTTGATGAAGGAAAAATATCCGGATGGGTATTCGAATACGAAGACCACGGATGGAGATTTAAAAGATAATGAAAAAATTCACTTTAAATAATTTATTTATGTTTCATATTTTAAGGGGGCTAAAACCCATGAAAAAATATTTACTGCTAATCGTTGTCCTTATGGCAGGCACATTTATGATGGCCAATGCTGCAGACAACAAGGATGGCATATTGAGAAAGTCAAATATACCAGAAGGTACTTTCCCAATCCCATTCTCACCAACAGGTGGATCGACTCAAGCACCGGCAGTTTCAACAGGATACTATTTTGTTGATTCCGATGATGAAGCATCTGACTATTGGAGACCAAATCCAGAAATTATCGATACTAGTATCGACGTAAATTTATGGAGAAGAATCGAAGCTGGTCCAAGAATGAGAGACCCTCAGTATTGGATAGACAACCCATCTGAAGGTTTAAGATACTTCAGAAATCCTTATTTCCCAGTAGCTGGAAGTATGTTTGATCATACAAATCCAAGAACACAGGATACAACAGATAACGCTATCGCTGGTCCTATTCCAATCGGATTTGGTTTCTATTTCAATGGTTTACGTTATGACTCATTCTATGTAGGATCTAACGGTATTATCGGTTTGACCAATAGAAGATACACATATGACGGTGGCCAAAGAACTGGTTATGACAATATGTCAATGGATTATTATGCAAGACCTTTTACAGGAGACGCATTAACAGATCCTAATCCAGATGATTTTGGTTTTACTTATGCTATTCACGGAAGTAGTGCTGCTCCTAACCAAAATCAATTAGGTGGTATCAGAACTACAGGCGGAACATTTGGTTCATTAAGTACAGCTCATAAAGCAGCAGTTATTGCTCCTTTCTTTGGTGATTTGAACTTATCACAGTATAACAAAACATCAAAACAACCAGAAGATGAAGGTAAAGTATATTTCAAACGTTCAAACAGTGCTGATAAACTTATTGTTTATTTCATCAATGTTTCTCCAGTAAATGCTTTATCAACTAATGGTGGTACATATTCAATGCCTTATGATTTAAGAGCTGGCGATAACAACTACGTAAGTGCTTCAGCACAGGTAGTAATTAATCGTTTAGATTCTTCTATCACTATTCAATATGAAACATTCACAGGTATGGTTATTTATAATAACGTAGCAACATCAGCTGCAGCAATTTTCCGTTATAACACTACATCAGGTGTTAGAGGTTTTGCTCGTCACGTGAATTATAAGAAAAACTTATTAACAGGTGCTATTACTTTTGAAACACCTTGGGCTGCTGCTTCAGTTACAAATGCTGAATACGAACAAAGAACTCAATATTATTCAAAATTAGTTGATCCTACAAAAGTTTTCCCAAGAAACTCAATGGCAGTTAAATTCAAACAGTGGAAAAACACAGTTAGAATTCACTCTATGCAATATATGGTTAGAGAATCTGACCCAACTAAAAACAATACAGGTAGCTTAGACTTTACTAAAAAAGTTACAACTACTGATGATTATGAAATTTTAGCAGGTGAATCACTTATTGGTGCAATTCAACCAGTTGGTATTATCCAAAACCTTACAAATGACATCCAAGGTCAAAAAGGTGTTAACTTCCAACCACAACAATTACAGTTTAAAGCTAAATTCAGAATCGTAAATGAAGCAACAAATAAAGTTGTTTATAACCGTTCAGTAAACATTGACTCTTTATGTTTAGCATTACCACAGGATAAATACGCTCAAGTACCTGGTGGATGTAATTCAGATATGACAGTAAGAATCAGATATTCAAACTCAGCAGGTGATTCATTAGTATTCCCTTCAGGTATGAATGGTGTTCCTTCTTACATGTTTGTTAGAGTATTCTTCCCACCATTTGAACCAAACGAATTCGTTTCTGGTCACATTGGTCGTTTACGTTCATACGTAATTGCAGATCCAATCAACCCAAGAACTGGTATCGGATATTCAGATGAATGGCCTTTTGATGATACATCTAGTACTAGATTATTCTCATTAAGAAGATTTACAAAAGACGAAAGATTTAATGACGACGTTTCTACCTTCCACATTATCGGTAGAACTCCAATGCCTTCAACTTTGAAATGGGTTAATATTGACGCAGAAGTTCAAGCAGGCGACGAAGTTTCCTGGAACCCACTTCCACCAAGAGGTAAATTTAAAGAAACTACTTTAATTGACTTTAAAGTTGATACTACAGATCAAGAATATACAAGATTATGGAACAGAATGCAAGCTTCTGAATATGATTCACCTGTTATCAGAATGAACCGTATGACTTTAAATAACACTGAACCTTTAAAATCTCCTGCAGAAGATGGTGATGAAATTAGATCATTCCCAATCGACTTAAGAAAAAGAGTTGGTGCAGTATTAACAGTATCTTTCCAAAGAACAGCAAAACAATCAGATTGGCCAAGAGGCTGGAATGATATGTCATTGATTGGTCCAGAACCAAGAACAGTTGTTAACACTGACGTATTTATGCCTTGGACACAATATGGTAATGCAGTATCAAAATATTTTGATCAAATTGCAGTAGAATTTGCAAAACCATCAACAGACGGTATTAATGGTATCACAAACATCGTTGCAGCAAACTGGAGAGTTCACCCTAGAAGAGGCGGAGCATCACCAGAAACTAAAATGGCTGCTTACTCATTATTCGGTGGTGGTGGTAATTATAGAGGTTTCTTAGAATCAGATAAAGATTCATCTTTAGCATTAGAAGATGCTACAAAGAGATATTTAAATGGTTTAAGAGCTAACTATTTTGACGACGGTATTGATTATGAATTCAGAAAAGCATTTATTGCTATTCCTGATACATTTATCAATTCTCCTAAAGAAGGTGCTAAAAACTTTAGATTTAGAGTTAAAGTTTGGGCAATGAACCACAAATTAAAAACAGGTTGTATTACTTGTATTCCTGATGATAACGATGATTTCTTCGTTGATAACATAAGAATTTTATACAAAGCAGAAATTGCTGACGTTGAAGTTCAAAGTGCAAAAATTATTTGGCCTTATACAGTTGTTCCTGCTTCACAGGCAACTAAAGTTCCAGTAAGAGTAACTGTAAGTAATAACACTTCAGTTGATGCACCTATGTTCACTATTAAAGCAAAAATCTTTAGAAAAAATGACTTTGACGCTATGTATTTCTCATTGGATAGCAATCCAGTTAAAGAACGCAGAAGCTATGACTCAGCAAGAAGAGAATTGAATCAATATGGCGTTTATTGCCGCGTTGAACAGCTTCCTTTCTTACGTCCTGGTATTGAAATTCAACGTCCTATGCCATCCTGGAACGCAAGATTATCAGGTCCTGGTAAATACGTTTTAGTTGCTAACATTATCGTTCCTGGTGGAGACTTAGAACCAACAAACGATACAACATACAGTGAATTCGAAATTAAATTTGGTGACGTTTTTGCTTATGATAATCCACAGTCACCTAGAAATGACGTACCGGATGCAGCTTTTGCTGGTGTTAACGGTCGTGGTTTAAATATGTATGCAAGAGCTGAAGGTGGAACTGGTACAGTTAATGGCCCTAACGGATATGTATATCCATTAGAATGGGCTGGCGGTGCTACTGGTGGTAACGGTTCAGGTACAATTGCTATGAGATTTACTCTTTCAGCATCTGATACAATTTACGGTTATCAAGCATTCTTTGCTCCATTAAACCAAGCTCCTGATGCTATTGCTTACGCAATTTATGATGACCAAGGTCAACCTGGCTTGATCAAAACTGGTTCATTGATGTATAAAGATCGTGGATGGGATGATAAGAGAAATGATTTATTCTACGATCAATATGTAACTGTATTATTAAAGAAACCTATGGTGTTACCTTCAGGTACTTATTGGTTAGCAATATCTCAGTTAGGTGAAACTGGTCTTGAATTAGGTGCTTCTAAAGCTAGAATGGGTATGAGAACATTATCTATTTATGTTCCACCTCCGATAACTATGGGTGGTGCAGTTGGTGCAGCTGGTATTCACTTAATGATTGACAAAACATTTAGAAAAACCAATCCTAACGGTGACTTTATTAATGATAACGTATTTGCTTTTGAAAATACAAGAGGAAGCGGTCAATGGACACAGTTTATGCCAAGTCAAGGTAACCCAGGTTATCCTCACTTACATCACTATGGCTTAACACCTGCTGATAACTATTCAACAGCTACATTATCTCGTGGTACTTGGATTCCTATGTTACGTCCTTATTTAGGTCCAAGACAATCATTTACAACAGCAAATCAAGTTTGCTCTGATGATCAAATAAGAATTCCTGTTGAATTATCATACTTTGACGGTCAAGCTAGAAATAATGGCGTTGAATTAATGTGGGAAACTGCATCAGAAATCAGCAACCACGGTTTCTATGTTGAAAAAAGAGTTGGTACAACTGAAGAAACTGAATGGTCAACTATCGGTTTCGTAAAAGGCGCTGGTACATCAAGCAGTGTAAACAGATATAACTTTACAGATTCTAAAGTAGTTAATGGTTCAGCATATCAATATCGTTTACGTCAAGTTGACGTTGATGGTGCTCAATCTTGCTCTTCATATTCTAAAGTTGTTACTTTAGTATTTGAAAATGCTCCTGAATTATCTTTAGAACAAAACTTACCTAACCCATTTAATTCAAATACAACTATTGCATTTAATTTACCAGCTAAATCAAATGTAAAATTAGAAGTATTAGACATCTATGGTAATGTTATCAATACATTAACAAACGGTGAATTATCTGCTAACAGATATGAATATACTTGGAATGGTGCTGATATGAGTGGTAAATCAGTTGTAAGTGGTACTTACATCTATAGATTAACTGCTGGTAATGAAACAAGAACAGGCAAAATGACTTTAGTTCGTTAATCCTAATCTTTTTTCTTGAAAACTTAAGAGGCAGTCTAAAA
>CAIWET010000534.1 GCA_903911805.1 uncultured Ignavibacteria bacterium
CAGAAATATAAGCCCGACGCCTTGGCAAACGCTTGATTGTTGAAATAAACCTGATGTTCCAAAATTTATTTAATGCTAAATTGAATGTTTGAAATTTCCATAGATACGATAATCAGTAGATTTATTTTTGAAAGATATGTTAGAAAAGAAATTCCTTTTTTAAGACATGATTCTTTTTCTTTCCAAAAAATAGATAATAATGGGACTTACGAATTATCAACTTATGATTTATCTAATTTAAATTTAAATCAAATAATAGAGTTGTCCAAAACAATTAAATCGTATGAAAAACATCCTATTGCCTTTGCTATTTTGAATAAAGATGAATTTGATTCTTCTAAATTTAAAATGATTTACGATAATAATCCTGAAAAACATATTACGATAAGAATTAATATAAATAATAGCGAAGAAAATGTAAAAAACATATTAAAGGTATTTTCAACATTAATCGCAACATACTTTGATCAACTAGAGTTCTTGAATTAATTTCAAAACATTTCAATTGTCCTATCGAGATTTAATTTTTTTGATTCTTTAAGTATTTCTGATAACTTTTTTTGAGAAATATTAAATTGTTTCTCAATTTTTTTAATTGCAAAATAATCTAATTCTCCTGTGAATTGAGCAAGATATTTTCTTACTGCTGTATCCACTAATGAATTTGGCTGAGGGAAATAATATGTACTGCCTCCTGCAAAAAGAATAATTTTTTTGATAGTATCTAAATTTAAAAACTCTGCAAAATATTTAGCATCATTATTTAAATCTGAAATTGTTATATATTCTAATATTTTTTCTTCAGAATTCATTTTGCTCCTTTAAAATAATTTTGTAATTTTGTTATTCATTTTAAGATAATTGTTCCCTAAAGAATAGCCCAAGTTAATTGGGCTTTTCTATTTCTTCCAAAATCAATTCTGTTCTTGGTTCAATACCATAGATTTTTGATGCGTTGCGAACTTCAACAATCTGACTATCATTTAAATAAACTATGCCTTCTAAAGAATCCATTAAGTTTTTAAATAAATTATCGTGCAAATCTGGTTTAGTTGATTTATATACTTGCTCTTTTTCAATAGCATTTAATTTCCTTTTAGAAAGGTTCTTTAATGGAGCAAAAACGAATAAAGCTTGATGTACTATTATTGGTCCATTCATCGGTTTGAAATTAAATGGCAATTGAGATATAACCTGTATTTGAATATTATTAGTATCTCTTTTAACTTTTTCAGGTTGATATGAATGGATACTCCCTTTTTTATTAAAAAATCTAGCTGATTGTTTGCATTTAGGTTCACCGAAAATAACTAATTTCACCTTCATTTTTATGCAACATCCTTTTTTTGATTCTTCATATGTTCATCAAATATTGTATTAATGGTCATAAACGTTTCTCTTAATTCTGGGTATGAATCAAAAGTATCATTTACTACTTTAACTGCATTCATAATTGTTGAATGGTCTTGATTAAAAACTTTACTAATATTTTTAAAAGTGAAGCCATAATCGCGAAGAATATAAATTATCGAAAATCTAATTCTAACAATTTCACTCTTTTTCGATTTTTGTAATTTAAAAAAAGTCAAATTGAAGTAATTTAGTATTTTACCAATAAATGAATTTATATCAATTTCATTTGGTTTCTCTGTATTATTAAATGATCTAAATGTTAAAGTTTTATAAGTTATAGAAACAATCCAAATTGGAATATTAAATTTATTAGCCCAAGCAATTTCAATTTTCGAACATTTTGATTGATTGTAGTTTGGCAATAAAGCTAAAGCATCACATTTATTCAGTTCATTTAAACGATTAAGCATAATACAATCTTCTGTCATATGTGAATTGCGGAATTCTTTCTCTGTATTAAATACATCATATCCGATAAATTTCATTTTAGATTCTGCACTTTCAAATTGGGATTCGGCTTCTTTATTCCCAGTTATTTTACCTGCTATATATACTTTCATAAAGATTTACTCCTTAGATGTTTTTTCAATCCATTTCTCCCTTTTATTTGTCTAATTGAAGTCTTAATCATCTCTTTAAAGAAAAGTTTCCCTTTAAATTCTTCCTTCCTTGTGGTTCTTCTTAACCATTCATTCCTCATTGAAATGAGTTTCTTTATTTCATAATTAAGAACTAGAATTTTATATTTAGGAATTAATAATTTTTTCATTCTTTCTCCTTGATAAGTTTATTAGTTTGAAATCAATTTTTTTTTCAATCATTTCATAATCCCAATCAGTTAGTTCGCTTTTAATTTTATCCCCATCCATCAATCTAATTTGAATTTCTTGTACTAATTCTTTTAGTAATTCTCTGCTTTTCTTTTTCATTCTCCGCCCTCCTTCCGAATTAATTCAATTCCTGCTCTTTGGCAATCGCTTATAAAATCGTCAAGTGTGCGGGGTAAAAATGTTCGTGTAGTGTCAGTACAGTTACAATTATCAACAATAATATAAGCAACATATTTTTTATAAAATTCAATTGCACAAAATGGCTGTATTCTCCTTATTTGTTCTATCCCATCTATGATATTTAACTCCCAACCTTCAAACAACTCAGTTATTAGCTCAGGTTTGAAAACTTGCGAATAAAAGGCTCTTTCTGTTATAAAACATTTAGGAACAACATTATCAAAAAAACTTTGATAATCGAATGACCTATCTCGAGAATTTAACATACAGCAATACTGTAAAAAACTTAACACTTTCATTCTCCGCCCCCCTTAGTTTCTTCTATTTGTTTGTAAGATATTTCTTCACATTCTTCCCCATTCCAAAGTTTCTGTTTAGGCAAAGCTCTCCTATTGCGTAGTCTTTTTATTTTAAGTCTTAATTTTATCCAATTAATTATTTTCATTCTCCGCCCTCCTTAAAAGCACGACGCACTAATTTAAGTGATTTCAATACATCTTCCCATTTGCCAAAAGCGTCTGGAGAAAGACTTTCAATGCACATATTATGAACTCTTTCGATATAATGAATTTCTTCTATCTTTTCAATTTCTAAACTCCATTGTTTGAATCTATGCATTCTCAGTTCTTCTTGAAAATTTTGTTCATTTTGGACAAAATAATGGCCATCTGGTTTTTTAACAATGTACTGACCAATTGCAGCTTCTAAAAAATATTCTCCTTCTGACCAGGTATCTTTAAATCTTAATTTCCCATCACTAATTACATTTTCTTCAAACATTGCTGCTACATCGAAAATATTATCTTTTGTAAGTTGAACTGCATCAACTTCAACTGTCATTTGACACTTTTTAAACATTTTAATTCTCCTAATTTTTAATTAAATCTTCTTTAGTAAAATCTTCATCACAATCATAACATCTGTATTCTGCATAAACTGAAGCACTACTTATACCAAAACTATTCAAGGTTAATACAGCAGTTGGTTCACCTGTGATAAAAATGGTGTTATGATAGTAATTGTTAGTGGTAGTTGAAACAGGTTCAAATATACCATTAATTGTATTTGCATAATTATTTCCCAGCGAAATAATATTGTTTGTACATGTGTTTACGCCATTTGCAACCAAAACGATACCATTTAACGTTGTAGATGTACTATTTGGTGATGACAAATTGTAGATAAAGTTTGCATTAACTGTATTTGTACCTGCACCTAAATCAATCGCATTTACAACACCACTGGTTGAACCTGTGGTCAGACTGCCAATTTCATTATTGCTAATTGTGTTTGTTCCTGTTCCAGTACAAACAATACCTTTGACATTTTGTGAAGCAATATTTGTTGATGAATAAATGCTATTATCAACTGAATTACTTCCAATCGTATTATTACTTATATTTGTATTAGCAGCCTGCGTGCCTCTATTAATCGCATTTATTGCAACTACAAATCCAGTGCTATTTGCCCTTATTGAACCGATTTTATTATTAATGCAATCTACAGCAGAGGTAGATGTTATACTTATACCTGTAACTACTCCATTGGCTGCACCATTCGAAGTAGTAATTGAACCGGTAGTAGTATTGTCACCAATATAATTTCCATCAATGGTTGCTGCACTTGCACTACCAACCAAGATACCTGTCCAGGTACCACCACTTGAATTTGTCCACGAAAAATTCTTGATAGTATTATTCTGAATAGTGCTTGCTGTTCCTCCGGTAGTAGCCGAAGCTAAGTTTATGGCGATAAAAGCACTTGAATTATTGCTCGATTTTGTCCATGTGCCACTATTGTCGGAAGCACTACCTCCGATTATATTATCAGAGATATCATAAC
>CAIWET010000535.1 GCA_903911805.1 uncultured Ignavibacteria bacterium
AAATTAATTTAAATTTGTTTTTTGTGCTTTGAAAAAAATGAAATTAGTTAAAAAAATACATATAAAGGTGAATATAATGAAAAGAATTCTAGTACTTTTTTTCTTTGTTTTAAGTAACATATCGATGGCAGATTGGGTTTCCTTATCTGGACCAGCTAATCCAGTAAAAACAATTTTGAAATATGATTATAAAATATATGCTGCCAGCTATGGCAGTGGAGTAAATGCTTATGACCTTGATGGATTAGATTGGTCAACAGTAAATACAGAGCTTGGCAACTTAAATGTTTGGCAGGCAACTAATTTCGGTACCGATTTGTTTGCAGCAACCGATGCAGGAATTTACAAACTTACAAGTTTCGCTGGTAGTTGGAAAAAAGTAAGTTCTACTCTTGGAGGAATGGCTTTTTATTTTATTACTTCCGACAGCAAAAGAATCTATGTAGCAAATGATAATAATAATATTTATTATTCTACTAACTCAGGCACTGAGTGGAAAGAAGTATCAACTGGGGACTTAAGTTATAATATCAGATCTTTAACTTTAAATAATGGAATTTTATACGTTGGAAGCCAATCTGGAAAAATCTTCAAAACCACAGACGACGGAACAACTTGGAACGAAATCAATAATGCTCCACTTTTATTTGATATAAATGATGTTAAGTTTGTTAATGGTAAAATTTTTGCAGGTACTAAAGAAGGTGGAATGTTTATGTCTGCTGATGGCTTAAAATGGTCAGCAGTTAATACTGGCTTAACTTCATCTGAAATCACTTGCATTTTAGCAGAAGGAAACAAAATATTTGTTTCAACTAAAGGAAAAGGTGTATTTTTTACTGTTAATGATGGTACTTCCTGGATTCAGGCAGTTGAAGGAATGGGAAATGCTGATTGCTATACTTTATATTCTGATGGTAAAGATTTATACACTGCTACATCAAATAATGAATTGATGAAGAGAAGTTTAAGTGAATTTGATGCAGCTGTTTTAGTCGCACCTGTTTTAACATCACCAATAAATGATGCTGTTGATATTGAGCTTGACAATGTGTTTAATTGGAATAATGCTATTGGAGCTTTGTATTATCATCCAATAATATCTCTTAGTCAAGATTTTTCTGATACAGTTGACCAAGCAAATAATCATTTTAATAATTACTTCAAAACTACTAAGTTAAAGAACGAAACAACTTACTATTGGAAAGTTGGCTCAATTAGCGCAACTAAAGAAGTTAAATGGTCCGAAATCCGTAAATTCACAACTGTTAAATATAATGACGTTACAGACGAATTATCAAATTCAGTTGCTGTTTTCCCTAATCCTGTAAATGATTTTATAGTATTGAATACTAACAATCAACCTATAGATTTTGTTAAGGTATACAATTTGAATGGTGAATTAGTAAGTGTTTATAATTTTGCATTAAATTCTAATGTTAAACTTGATATTTCAGAATTAAAAAGTGGCTCATATTTTGCTGTATCTAAAATCAATAACAGTATTGTTAAAAAGAAATTTATAAAAGTAAAATAAATGACAATAAGCTCTAAAGAATATGGATTCATTAGAATTGCAGCAATATCTCCGGAAATGAAACCCGGAGATATTGATTTTAATTTAATGCACATTCTTAGTTCTTTAGAAAAAGCTATAGAAAGTTCTTGTCATATTGCCGTTTTTCCTGAAATGGCAATTACCGGTTATACAATCGGTGATTTGTTATATCAAGATATAATCCATAAAGAAACTTTAAAGGCGTTATTGAAAATTGCAGAATTCACAGAAGAGAATGACATAACAGCGGTTGTTGGTGCACCTATTGTTGATAATGGGATGCTATTCAATTGCGCAGTTCTTATTTCCTCTGGCAAAATTTTAGGAGTGATACCTAAAACATTTATCTGCAATTCTAATGAATATTACGAAGAGCGTTGGTTTTCTTCAGATCAAGACAGGGTATCTGAAATTGTTGTCATAAATGGCGTAGAAATCCCTTTTGGCGCTAATAACTTATTCAGAGTTAAAGATATTGGCCTTATAGTCGGTATTGAAATCTGTGAAGATTTATGGTCGGTAATTCCGCCAAGTTCTTTTCAGGCATTGTCTGGTGCCAATATTATTTTAAATTTGTCTGCGAGTGATGAATATTTAGGAAAAGCGGATTATCGAAGAAATTTAGTAAAAATCCATTCATCAAAAATTTTAGCTGGATATGTTTATTGCTCTTGCGGCCCAAATGAATCAAGTACTGATGTAACTTTTGCAAATCATAACATTTTGAGTGAAAATGGTGTCCTTTTGAAAGAATCCAAGCGATTTTCATTTGAAACAATTATGACAATTGCTGATTTTGATCTTGAAAAAATTAAAAATGATAGGCTAAAGAATAATTCTTATGCAAATAAGGACAGTATTAAATCTTATGAAATAATTGATTTTGAGATTTCTGACAGAACATTATATAGTCTTGAACGCAACATTAGTAAGTATCCATTTGTACCTGAAGATTTCAATAAACGAGCAGAAATTTGTAAAGAGATTTTCAATATCCAAACTGCTGGATTATTAAAAAGAATCAAAACAATTGGTTGCAAAAATGTTGTAATTGGAATTTCTGGCGGACTTGATTCCACATTAGCACTATTAGTTTGTTATAAAGCATTTAATTTGGCAGGATTAGAGCCTAAAGGAATTAAAACCATAACAATGCCTGGATTTGGAACAACAGAGAGAACCAAAAATAATGCTGAAAAATTAGCAGAATTACTTGGAACAGAGTTAATTACTATTGATATAAAAGATGCTGTAAATCAGCATTTTAAAGATATAAATCACCCCGCAGACCAATATGACATTGTCTATGAAAATTCCCAGGCAAGAGAAAGAACTCAAATTTTGATGGATTATGCTAATAAAGTTAATGGAATTGTTGTTGGTACTGGTGACTTATCCGAGCTAGCTCTTGGTTGGTGCACTTATAATGGCGACCAAATGAGTATGTATGGCGTCAATTCCGGAGTTCCCAAAACTTTGGTCAAATATATAATTGAAACCCAAGCTTTAGAGGAATTCACAGGCGAGTTCTCAGAAATATTATTTGATATTTGCTCTACGCCAATTTCACCTGAGTTGCTTCCTAAAGGTAAAAATGATGAAATAATTCAAGAAACCGAGAAATCAGTCGGACCTTATGTTTTAAATGATTTCTTTTTGTACTATTTTGTAAGAATGAATTATTCTCCACAAAAGATATTGATTTTAGCGATAAATATATTTAATAAAGAATATAATAATGAATTTATAAGAACAACGTTAATAAGTTTTTATAAGAGATTTTTTACACAGCAATTTAAACGTTCAGCAATGCCAGATGGCATAAAAGTTGGTTCAATAGCTTTATCTCCAAGAGGTGATTGGAGAATGCCCAGCGACGCATCGTTTGAACTTTGGATAAAAGAAATAAAAAAAATTAATTTAGAATTAATTTGAGATAGATATGGAAGATTATATCGAAAGAGACATAACTCTAATAATTGCAGACGACCACGAATTGGTAAGGTCTGGAATAAAAAGAATTTTAACTTATGAAAAACAAATTAAAATCCTTGGAGAAGCTTCAAATGGTGAAGAAGCTGTTAGCTTAGTAAAATATCATAATCCAAATGTTGCTCTTTTGGATATATTTATGCCAAAGATGAATGGCATTCAGGCAACTGAACTTATCAAGAAAGAATGCCCTGAAACTTTTGTTGTAATGCTAACTGCATTCGAAGATTCGCAACATCTTGAGCAGGCTTTAGCTGCTGGTGCAGATGGTTATTTAGTAAAAGATATTGGAGCAAAAGACCTGATTGCCGCTATTTTAAAAGTAAATGAAGGCGAGAGAGTTTTCAGTAAATCAATTGTTCAGATTATGGAACAAAAATATCTACCTTCAATTTCAGACAATACTTCAATTTCAATTTCAAAACGAGAACAAGAAATATTGAATATGGTCGCTTTAGGAAAAACCAGTAAAGAAATTGCTGATAAATATAATCTTAGTGTTCGCACAGTACAGTCGCATCGCTCAAACATAATGCAAAAATTAGGCCTTAAAAGTGCAGGTAGCTTAATTAGATATGCTGTTTTACATAAGCAAGATTAATTAAAATAATGCAGAAAGCAAAATTTGACCAAGCAGAAACAATTGTAAAAGTAACCGATTTACATAAATACTTTAATGGTAATCACGTACTAAAAGGCGTTTCTTTCGAAATTAAAAAAGGAATGCTGATATCCATTATTGGTAGATCAGGGTGCGGAAAAACAACATTGTTAAGATGCTTAAATTCGTTAGAGGTACTTGATTCTGGTACAATCGAAGTTGCAGGTATTACTCTCTCGCGAGAACTTAAAGAAATGCCTAGCAACGATTCAGCAAAAAATAAAAAAGATAGTAGATTTGCTGGAATGCCCTTTAGTGATTTTACTAAACACGACGAAGTTGATGCCGACTTTAATAATAAAACAAGAATTATTAGGCAACGTGTTGGAATGCTTTTTCAAAGTCTAAATCTCTTTCCGCATTTAACAGTTTTGGGCAATTTAATTAAAGCACCAATGATTGTAAAAAAGACTTCAAAAGAAATTGCAACAAATGAAGCTCTAATTTTACTCGAAAAAGTTGGACTTGAAACATTCAAAGATAGATACCCCAATCAGCTTTCTGGCGGACAAGCACAAAGAGTTGCTATTGCAAGAGCATTAGCAATGAATCCTCAAGTAATGCTTTATGACGAACCTACTTCCGCGCTAGATCCAGAACTAATTGTTGACGTAATGCAGGTAATGAAGCAATTGCACGACGAAGGCATGACTCAGATTGTTGTTACTCATTCAATGCAATTTGCTAAAATTGCATCCGACCTGATAATTTATATGGAAGAGGGAAAAATAGTTGAAATTTCAACACCAGAAGAAATGTTCACCAATCCCAAAGACGAGAGAACCAAGAACTATTTAAGTATTTTATTTGAATAATATTATGAAAATAACTTTACAAAAACATATAAAATACTTTTCAAAGAAATTCAATATTAATTTCTTATTAATGCTTTTAGTATTAATCTTAGCTTCGAATTATAATTCAATCTCAGCTGAGAAGAAAATACTAAGATGGGCTGCTGACTCAGAGAGTGGAGCTCCATATGTATTTGAAGATGAATCAAAACAAGGAGTCCAAATTGGCTTTGAAGTCGATATTATTAAAGAAATCTGCAGAATGCTCGATTATCAACCAGCTTTTTTCCAAAATCAATGGGATGGACTAATCCCTGGACTTGATAGAAATGATTATGATGTCGCAATAAATGGAATTGAAATTACAGACGAGAGAAAAGATAAAATTCTTTTTTCTATTCCATATTATATTACATTTGAGCAACTTGTAGTACGCAAAGATGATAATCATATCAAAAATTTAAAAACCCTTAAAGGAAAAGCTGTTGGAACATTGTCATCATCACTTGCGGAAACAATTCTGAAGGAGCTTGAGGGTGTAGAAATAAGAACTTACGAAAGTGAATATAATTCCTTTACAGATTTGAAATTGGGCAGAATAGATGCTGTATTGATAGACGCCCCTGTTGCGATTCAATATGCTAAACCTGACCCAGAATTGAAGTTTGTAGGTCCAGAAATTAAACAATTAAGTTATGGAATTGCTATAAAACTCAATAATATTGATTTAAAAAATAGCATTGATTCTGCCATCAGAGTTATGACCAATACAGGTAAACTAAAAGAAATCCTTACAAAGTGGAGCTTATGGGAACCTGATTTATGGAATAAATTGATGGATGTACATACTGCTAATTCTAATATTATTAAAATTGAATCTCAAATAAAAAAATCAAATAAAACATTTTCCGAAAGGGTTCAACCATATATAAATTGGTTACCAGAATTAGGAAAAGCAGCATTATTAACTCTAAATATATCTTTGCTTTCAATGATTTTAGCAATGGCATTTGGATTGATGCTTGTATTGCTAAGAGTATTTGCCCCAACTCCGATATCAAAACTTACTGTGGTTTACATTGAATTAATCAGAGGCACTCCGCTTTTGATGCAGCTATTTTTTATTTATTACGTTTTCCCAGTTCATTTAGGAATTAAATTAGATCCATTTGTAGCAGCAGTAATAGGCTTAGGTTTGAATTATGCAGCTTATGAAGCAGAGAACTATCGTGCTGGACTATTTGCAGTGCCAAGAGGTCAAATAGAAGCAGCAATCTCGCTTGGAATGAGAAAACGAGATACTTTGAAACATATAGTGTTTCCACAAGCAATTAGATTAGTAATTCCACCAATGACAAATGATTTTATCTCATTATTAAAAGATTCTTCTTTAGTGTCGGTTATAGCGATGGTAGAGCTTACTAAAGCTTATGGCAAGTTCTCATCGACAATGTATGATTACATTGTTCCTGGCTTAATTGTGGCTGCAATTTATCTACTTCTTGGTTTACCATTCGTAAAAATTGCAAAATGGGCTGAAAATAAATTTTCTCACGACAAAAAGAGAAGTTAATGACCAAAGAAGTTACTATTTATACCGATGGTGCTTGCTCAGGCAATCCCGGAGCAGGTGGCTATGGCGTTGTAATGCTTTATGGTCAACACAGGAAAGAAATATCTTCTGCATTTAGGAAAACCACTAACAATAGAATGGAACTTTTGGCAGTAATAGTTGCTTTAAAGGCTTTAAAAAAGCCTGACAATCTTTTAATCTCTGTGTATTCTGATTCGAGTTATGTTGTAAATGCAATTAATTTGGGGTGGTTAAATAAATGGCGATTGAATCATTGGAAGAAAAAATCGGAATTTATTCCAAACCACGATTTATGGATTGAGCTTAATGAACTTCTAAATATCTTTAAAGTTCGATTTATTTGGGTGGAGGGACACGCAGGAGTCAAGGAAAATGAACGATGCGATGAACTTGCTCGCAATGCAATCAAAACTGGAGAATTCTTTATTGACAAAGAATATGAAAAGAAATTATCAAATCAATAATCAATTTTTAATATGATGCATAAAAATTGCTGAGCTTGAAGCAACATTCAAAGAATCAACTTTTTTGTTCATTGGAATATGAATTATCTCATCTGAAATCTCAAGAATAACTTTGTCAATTCCTTTGCCTTCACTACCAAAGATTAAAGCAAATTTTTCGGGGAATTTATAATCAATAATTGATTTAGAATGGTCATTAATTTCAGCAGAAATAATTCGATACCCTAATTCTTTTAATTTTAGAATATCCTGTACTAAATAATGAGATTGATAAAATTTCATATTAACAATATTTCCCATTCCAACTCTAACCGCTCTTCGAATAAATGGAGAGGAGCTTTTAAAATCAACAATAATTGAATTTATATCAAAAGCCGCAGCATTTCTTACAATTGAGCCAACATTTTCAGAATCAATAATCGAATTCATAATAACTATTTGATCATCCAATGTAGATAATTGATTATCCTCAGGCTGATAAGCAATAGCCATTATACCCGAATGCAGATTAAATCCGACATTTTTATTCATAATCTCAATATTGGCAGTAAAAAGATTATCTTCAGAAATTCCTTTTGATAAAATTAACTCTTTATTGTTTTCATAAAAAGATTCAAGAGCCAAAATAGAATGAATCTCTAAATTACTTTTTAGAACTCTAAGTGTGATTTTTTCGCTTTCAGCAATAAAAACTCTCTTTGATAAATGTTGAGATTGGATATTTCTTAAGCTTTTGTAAAGTGTGATTCTATTGTCTTCAAAGCCATCTATTTTAATCATAATAATCTTATGGAATAAATTAAAATTAGTCGTGACTTTGTCATTTATATTTTAAAAAAATACGGATAAAATCAAGGAATAATGAAGCGATTCATTTGTTTGAACCAGATCCTCATTAATCCCTATCTTTAAGAAGCGTCCTTATTTATACGAACCCAGAGGAAGTATTGTTTTGCCATACATTTCATTCAGGATTTCTGCGAATGCAGTATAAATTGCTGATGCGCCACAGAGAATTCCTTCATAACCCGCAAATCTGCCAATTGCTTCGCTACCTGAAAAATCTATAATTGCCAATAACGAAAACAGGATAACTAATAGACCAAATACAACTGAAAGCGCTTTAGTTGTTTTGAATGTTCCAATGAACATACCAAGCGACATAATCGCCCACAATGTTAAAAACCAACCCATCGCATAAGGAGATGAAGCAGCAGCCAATCCTGTTTTGGGTAGAATTATAATAGTACATAAACTAATCCAAAACAAACCATAAGATGTAAAAGCTATAGTTCCAAAAGTATTATTCTTTTTCCATTCCATTAACCCTACAAAAAGTTGACCCAATCCACCATAAAAAAGTCCCATTGCTAATATCATTGCATCCATTGGGAAAAATCCAGCATTATGCAAATTGAGCAATACAGTAGTCATTCCAAAGCCTAGCAATCCAAGTGGAGCAGGATTACCAGTTACATTTTTCACAATAATTTGTTCTTCAATTCCATTTAAAATCATTTTAATACAGTTTATTTGTATTATAAAATATCGTTACCAAAATTACGAAAATAAATTAACAAAATCTACAGAAATAAATTGGTGAAATTAAACATTAATGATGTTGAAATAAAAAAAGCTATTCAAAAATTACTTTGAATAGCTAAGTATAAAAAATCGAGTATAAATGCTAAATCTTTAAGATTTTACAGCGATATAATGTAAATCCTCGCCACTTTTAGAAACAGCTTTTGCTTTAAATCTTGGTGCTTCACCAAGTGAAAGAAGATTTACTGCACCAAAAGCATTAATGCCTCCACCAATAATAATTGGAGCAATAAATACGTGAAGCTCATCAACCAATCCCTGATTCAGGAAAGAAGAGAAAATAGATGCGCCACCTTCAACCATTAACGATGAGACTACAAATTTTTTAGCTAGTACGTCAAGTGCTTGAACCAAATCAATTTTTCCAGATGTATCAGTATCTATGGGTATAATGCTAATACCAGCAACAGTAAGTGTGTCTGCTTTTCTTGAATTAGCAACAGAAGGTTTGCAAATTACAAAAGTATTATTTCTTAAAGCATCTTTAAAAGTATTAATTCCCAGAGGTAAAGATAAATTAGTATCTAAAATAATTCTTTTGGGGCTTCTGCCTGGAACTTCTCTAACATTTAATTGAGGATTATCAACTGAAGCAGTTCTTTTGCCAATCAAAACAGCATCATTTTCAGCCCTTAAAGCGTGAACTCTTTTGCGGCTTTGTTCGCCAGTGATCCATTTTGATTCCCCTTTAGATGTTGCAATAGCACCATTAATAGATTGACCAACTTTTAACGTAACATAAGGTAAACCAGTAAGGATATATTTAAAAAAATGTCTATTTATCCAATTACATTCATCTTCTCTAACTCCAGTAACGACTTCAATGCCATTAGAAATGAGCTTATTAATGCCAGTTCCAGCGACTAAAGGGTTTGGATCGAAAGAACCTATAACAACTTTAGCGAATTTTTTTTCAATTATTGCATCAACACAAGGAGGAGTTTTACCTTGATGAGAACAAGGTTCCAAGTTAATTACAATCGTTGAACCTTCTAGGTCAACATTTTTCGCATTTCTGATAGCATTGATTTCAGCGTGTGGTCCGCCAAATTCTTTATGATAACCTTCAGCAACAATTAAGTCATTTTTAACAATAACAGCCCCTACTCTTGGATTTGGGTTGACTTTTCCAGTACCTTTTAAAGCGAGCCTTAAAGCTCTTTTCATTAATTCGTCGTTAGTCATAAATAAAATCAATCAATAATTATTATCGTTTTTTCAATGTATGGGGTTGGCTTAGAGGGAATCACCAAATTAACATTATATTTACCCTTGCCAACCTTTTTCCCGTCATTATCCAGATAATTCCATACACATTCTCTGGTGAAGGATTCTCCAATATTCATTGGAGCTATTTTGCTAATGACTTGCAAATAATCTTTGCCTAATGCAGAATTATAAATAACTCTGCCTTTTTCGTTATTGACGATGAGTATGAAATTATTTGAATTTGGAAGATATTCATCATTTATTTCTTTAATTCTTAAAGAACTCATTTTGAATTTTACTTCCTTTTCACCTTTATCTACTTTTACATCATTCAATAATACAAAATTGTATTTTTCTTTTGTAATATTAACTATATCAATTAATTTTTTTTCAATTTTTCCGGCATTTTGGGATAAAATCAATTTTATTTCATCGAAATTAGTAATTTTTGTAATTTTTACAGTATAAATATGTTGGAAACCGGATTTGTTGAGAGTATTGAAACTAGCAAGCTCTTTGCCATTTTGTATCAATTTCCCATCAATTTCAATTTTATTTGGTAGCGCTTTGTCTGGGTATTTTGTAACAAATTTTTCATAGTCTAATAGAATTACATCATTATCGGTACCTTGTAAATAATAAATATCGAGTAAATCTTCAACTTTATCTTTACAAGAAATCAATGAAACCATCAGAAAAAGAATAATCAATAATTTTTTCATAACTAACCCAAATAAATAGATAATTGGTCAAAATTGAGATAATAATAATCAGGTTTTATATTTGTAATTTTACTATTACCAATTAATATTGTTTTTAAACCAGCATTTTGACCTGCAATTATATCGCTTTTGGTGTCACCAATCATATAAGATTTTGATGGATCTATATTCCATTTCCCAATAGCTTCCAAGAGCATACCAGGATTAGGTTTTCGTCTAAAAGAATTTGTTTCTTTTAAATCAGAGCAATAATTAATGTCATCAAAAGTATAACCTGTTTTTTCTAAAAATGATTCCTGCATATAGTTATTGATTTTTGCTAAATCATTATCAGACATAATTTTTTTGCCGATTCCTTGTTGATTAGTAACAATTATTGCTAAAAATCCCTGTTCTTTGATTTTTTTAAAAAATCCGAGAACATCTGGAATTATATGGAACTCTTCCACACATTTGACATATTCATCAACAATACGGAAGTTAATAATTCCATCTCTATCAAAAAAAACTGCTTTTTTATTCATAACAAATTCGAATCAATATACAATTCCGTAAACTGGAAATTCAATTCTTGGATTATTTGGCTCAGTAGTCTTAAAAAATACCTTGCCATTAAAAGCACCAGGTCCATCAGGAGTATATTTAACTTCTAAAGTATATGAGGTATTAGGTGGAATAAAATCGTCATTTTTTATGTTGATTTTTAATTCAGGAGGAGTTACCTCTATCTGTTTAAAATATACTTTCTCATCTGTCGAATTTTTAATAATAACCTTGCCGGTATTTTCTGTACCCATAACCATTGTTCCCATTTTGATACCTTTTTGTGGGAAAAATGAAATTGGGAAGATTACTTCCATCCTAAGCCAAATAACTTTCAAAGAATCAATTAGATCATTTGAACGTATATCAATATTTTTTGCAAATTTTCCGCCATTTCCAGGTAACTTCATTGTAACGTCCATTATCGAGAAGCCATTTGGCTCAATAACAGTTTTGGGTAATGGTGCAGTAGTACAGCCACATCCAGGTTTTACAGAAGTTATTCTTAATGTATCATTGCCAATATTTAATATTTTAATTTTAGTCTTCAGTGGCTCTTCTTGGTCTTTAATAGTACCCCAATCCACTACATCACCACCTTCTATCATTATCTTAGGTTGTGAGAGCAAACCTAAAGAAAAAAGGCAAATTAAGAAAATATATTTCATAAGAAACTTAAATTATAGTTTAACATACAAATAATAACTCTAAAACAAAGTTATAGTTTCAAAATATTATTTCTTCCATCTCATCCAAGGTGTTGAATGCATGTCTGATGATTCTGCTGAATTATCATAAAGTCCAACTTCTAATCCTTCGAGCCAATTCAAGAATTTACCAACATTTTCACCTTCAAATATTGAGCCGTGCTGAGGGCAGATCATTTTTGGATTAATTGCTCTAGCTCTTGCAACCCAAGCATTCAATGCTTTTTTGGAAGGCATCCATCTTTTATGGAATAATTCCATATATTTAATATGGTCTTGGAAGTTATCTACAAATAATCCTGCTTCAGCATTTGGAAGTAAAGCAGCTCCAATATCTCCACTGAATAAAATATCAGCTTTGGGGTCATATACAGAAAAGTTTCCTGATGAATGACAATAATGAGCAGGAACAAAATACAAACTTGAGCGACTGTCGCCAATTGGCACTTCCATTCCTTCGTCAGGAATAGAAACAAACTCTAAATGAGTACCCATACTAAAGTGAGCTAAAAAAGGTCCCCATAACCAAGAGCAATAAGATTTCAAATTTTTACTTAAATCAACCCATAATGACAATGATGAAGCAATATCAGGGTCCTGATGACTAGCAAGAATGCCTCTAATACTGCCAGTATCAATATATTTTGTAACTTCAGTTAATACTTGTGGAAATATTTCAATTCCACCTGGATCGAGTAAGAAGCCCTGCCCTTTACTTATAATTAAATATTGATTTGTATCAATAACATCTTCATTTTTTTGAGGATCTCTACCAAATACAACCCATTTGTGGTCGTTTGAATCAAAAAGTACTTTACTTTTCATTTTTTTTTCTTAATTTTGTTTAACTCTAATGTAACTTAGATTGAATTTTTTGAAAAATATTTTAAAAAAAGATGGAAAATTTATTTAGTATCGAAAGTTTTTTGGCATTACTCACATTAACACTAATGGAAATAGTTTTGGGGATTGATAATATAATTTTTATTTCAATAGTTGTTAATAAGCTTCCAAAAGCTGACCAAGCGAAAACAAGGTTTATTGGTCTAAGTGGAGCCTTGATTTTAAGGGTATTAATGCTCTTAGGGATATCTTGGATAATCAGCCTAAAAGAGCCGATAATTAGTATTGGTTCAAATCACTTTAGCGTTAGAGATTTAATCCTTTTGGGTGGTGGTTTATTCTTGCTTTTCAAAAGCGTTATGGAAATTCATAATAAAATGAATCAAGAAGAAAAAGAATTAAGGTCTAAAAAAAATACATTTTGGTCAATAGTAATTCAGATAATATTATTAGATGTAATTTTTTCTTTTGATTCAATTCTGACCGCGGTTGGTTTAGTGGAAAATGTCATTCTTATGATTACAGCAGTTGTAATTTCAATGATAATTATGATGTTCTTTTCTGGTCCAGTAAGCAATACAATGAACAAATATCCAACATTGCAAGTATTAGCACTATCATTTTTAATTTTAATTGGTATGATGTTAGGTTTGGAATCAATTCATATTGAAATTCCAAAAGGATATATTTATTTTGCTGTATTTTTCTCATTAACAGTTGAATTTGTAAATATTAAAATCAGTGAAAAGAGAAAAAAAAGATAATGCAATCATTCTATTCCATATTTTTGTAGATAATTTTGCTTTTTTCTTCCAATTGGGAATAAATGAGAAATCGGCTTAATCATTTGCAAAATGTATGAGAAAGCATCTACCTGATCGTCGTGTTCAGCATTTGGGAAATTGAGTAGTTCTCGCTCAAATTCATCAAGCCAATTGGCTTTTTGATTAAAAAATACCTTTCCTTCTTTCAAATGATGAACCATAGGCAAAGCTCGTTGGAGTTTGTCTTTATCGGGTATAAGCGAAACAACAGGGAACCCTTTTGCCTTGGCATTTTCAATTAATGAAATCTGATATTGCACTTTTTCAATACCAATACTCGATGGCTCCCACTTTTGATAAATGCTTTCTATTAATGGAAGGTGATTTTCTGCAGAAAATCGCTCTCTAATAACATCAAGTATTAAGATATCTCGCTCTGGAGTTAAACCAAATATGACAATTACAGTATAATCTGCTCTTTGATTTAACGAACTTGCCAAATCCATCGTAGCAAATTTGCTAAGAAATTCTTTTGATATATGTTTTTTATATCCTTCTTCCAATTTCAAAATATATGAATCACTTTCTTGAGTAAAATATCTGAAATGTTCGCGTTTAAAAATATTACCAGTTGCAGGAGCTGGTTGCTGCTGATAAAGTGCCGAGAACCAAAAGTCCCCAATTTGATGCTTTATCTCAGCTAATTTTTCTGTATTAAATCTAAATTCCCAAAGCGGAGTTCCAGGCAATCTTTTCATTTGATCGTTTCCTAAAGCGATTGCTGGCAAATTGAGCCAAATCCATTTATTTCCATTTAAATTATTTAAAACATCAATATCGAATGGCAATGAAAAATTCTTGATTAAAATTCCTGCCAAATCTTCTTCGTGCCAGCGAGTCATCATCAAGATAATTAGGCCATCTGGTTCAATTCTTGTGAATGCCGTTGATTGGAACCAACGATATAAATTTTCCCTGGTTTTTTGGCTCATTGCCTCTTTGTCGTTTTTTACTGGATCATCAATAATTAATACATCAGCACCTCTACCAGTGATTGAGCCACCAGCTCCGACGCAATACATCCCACTTTTGCTTCCTAATATTTTAAAATTTCCTTTTGATTTTATGTTTTTCGAAATTCTGATTTTAGAATAATATTGCGAAAAATTTTCTAGCAAGGATTTTACTCCCGCACCCCAATGAGAAGCAAAACCAGCATTATAACTTGCCAGCATTATTCTTTTATTTTTAAAATTACTAAGCAAAAATGCTGGAAAATATTTTGAAATAAATTCGGATTTACCGTGACGAGGAGGAAGATTGACAATGAGTTTATTAATCTTTTTTTCGATTGATTTCTTAAGGATTTTCTCTATAATAAAAAAGTGAGTCGCTGGTTTCCAATCTCCCATACTCGATATATAGGCAAACCAGGTAGGCGATATTTTTGTAAATATATTTATTAAAATCATAATAAAATAATACAAAAATAATAAATATGAGAGTTATCACTTAATTAAGCAAATTTAAACGAAATTAATTCAATTTCTTTTTTCGCTTTAAAATCAAAACTTAAATTTAATCTCTTAAACTTTTGAATGCTTGTTCTTTTTGAGTTCTAGTAGATAAGATGAATTCAGAAATTTCGAGAGGTAATTGATCATTTTGCCATTCTCTTTCAATTTCGATTGATTGCCCGGCAAATTTAAAAGCTTTTAAGGAATAGATTGCCCCGCCTAATAAATGGTCTGCCATATGAGCAGTTGCTACAGCGTGACCACAAGCTCTGGCAATAGCAATTTCGATTGGATTTGATAATTCTCGGGCTAATGAATGACATTCCACAGATGCTTTTCTTGCGTCCCCAACCGATGAAAGTCCTTGTGTCCAATTTCTTCCAATAGTAAGTGCGTTTATTAATCTGAAATCAATTTTATCGCTAATTAGAGTAAAGGAATGTTCTGCACACAAACAAGACCAAAGCATCATTTGAAAATGGTGTTCTTTGGTGAGTGTTCCTCCTCTGTGTTGAGCTATGAAATTTGGATTACGCATTTATTCTATTTCCTATTGCAGATTTTTCTTAATTGTAAAGTAAAATGTACTCCCTTCTCCAAATTCACTTTCAGCCCAAATTTTACCACCGTGTTTCTCTACGAATTCACTGCAAAGAAGCAGTCCTAATCCTGTTCCAGGTTCGTTGTCTGTTCCTGGAATTGTTACTTTTTGATTATTTTTAAACAACTTTCGAAGTACGGCTTCTTCCATACCAATTCCATTATCTTTAACATAAACCATTATTTCATCTTCGGCATAATGTGGATTTACTCCGATTTTGATTACTCCTCCCTGTGGAGTGAATTTCAATGCATTATTAATTAGATTCCTTATTATCGTATTTAGCATGTTTTTGTCGCCACGAACAAAATAATTATCCTCTAGATTAGCAAGAACACTAATATGCTTTTGACTAGCTTGTATATTCAAAGTTTTAATGATGTTTTCAATTTTTTCTGTTAAACTAATATCGCTTAAATTGAATTCAATCGAATTTGTTTGAATTCTTGCCCAAGTGAAGAGATTTTCAATTAATTTAAGTGTATAAGTGGAAGCTTTATTCAGTGATTCAGCCATTTCTTTGACTTGATTAAAAGACAAAGAAATTGTATTCTTAGAGATTAAATCTGTTAAATTCATCAATCCTGTAAATGGCCCTCTTAAGTCGTGAGAAATAATCGAAAACAACTTATCCTTAGATGCAATTGTTTCTTCTAATTCTTCCTGATATTTAGATAAATCATTTAATAATTCATCTTTTTGCTTTAAATTAGATTCAATTATTTCATTCGATTCGACTAATTCTTTATAAAATTTTATTTTTTCAGTTTCGTGAGCTTTTCTATATGTGATATCTTGTGAAACAACAATTAAACCAATGCATTTGCTTTCTGAATTATATGCGGGGACTCTTGAAGTTAGTACCCAAACTTTCATATCCGTAAAATTATAATAAATTTCTTCTTCAATTATTGGCTTTTGAGTAATCATCACCTGACGGTCGATAGTTTCATTAAAAACAGCTAATTCTCTATCAAAAATTTCAATATCAGTTTTTCCAATTATATCTTCTTTTTCTAAATTATACGATTTTGCATATTCGTAATTCACTATTTTATATTTCAAATCTTCATTTTTGAAATAAATTGATACTGGAATATTATTAATTAATATTTGATAAAATGTATTTTGGTCTTCAATTGTTTTTTCGTACTTCGCAAGTTCAGTTACGTCTTCCAATATCGCAATATATGATGTTATGTTTTTATTATCATCTAAAACTGGATAAATGAAAGCTCTTTCAGTATATTCTTCTTTGTTCTTTTTGATATTTATAAAACTTCCATTCCAAACCTTACCATTTGTAATTGTATCCCATAAGTCTTTATAAACAATATCTTCAGTTTTTCCCGCTTGCAATATTCTTGGATTTTTGCCCTGAATTTCACTGAATGAATGCCCAGTCATTATTTCGTATTGTGGATTTGAATATTCTATATTGCCGTTAGTATCAGTTATAATTATTGAGGCTTTACTATTCTCAATAACGGAAAAATATTTAGATAAAAGACTGTTTTGCTCAGATAATTCTTTTTGATAAGTCCTATTGCTTCTTTTTGATATTTCAAATGCTATAAACAAATAAATTGTAGCGACAATTTCAATTGCCAATTCAAAATTAAACTCTAAAGAATAAAAACTTCCTACTTTGTAAATTTTTAATGCAAAAATATTTATAACTCCTAAAATAAAGAAGGAAAAATATACTATAAATTTATCAAAAACGATGAACACTGTAATAATTAATAACAATATAAGAAATGAGAAAATATCTGTACTTGTATATTGAAATCCTAAAATATTAAAAATAATTAAATTTTCTAAAGTCATTATTATTGCACTTAATTTATAGTTTTTCTTGGAAAGCAATGAAAATGATAATAATTCTATAATAAATGCTATAAATGATAATAAGCAAATATTTTCAAATTTAAGAAAATAGAATAGTATAGTTAATAAAAGATAACAGTTAATTCCACCTAATAAGAGGAAGTTTAATAGCTTAATTCTCCAATTTTCAGAGAAGGTATTTGCATTATCTGTACCGTTATTTATTATCTTTAACCAATATTTCAATATTAATTCCATTCCCCACCT
>CAIWET010000536.1 GCA_903911805.1 uncultured Ignavibacteria bacterium
ATATAAATTTAATTTTTTATCTGAAAAATTATTGTATGTTGAAACTTCAAATTTGCCACCCGGATTTTATTTATTAAGTATTAATTATCAATTGTATAAATTCATAATTAGGTAATTTTTAAAAAAAAGCCGCAATCAGCGGCTTTTTTTTAAAATCAAATATTAAATTTAATTATTTTGCATAAGGAACATTAGCAACTGGTTGGTATGATATATCAACTTCGATATATCTATCAGGAGCTGTACCTTGTAAAATTTTGCCACCAGTATTTTTAACTAATACTTTAGCAAAGTTTCCGTCAGCAGTTTTAACGCCAATTGTCCAGCTCTTGTCTGTATCAGCAAATGATAAATAACCAACAGCGTCAGCACCTAATAAATCTGTATCATAAATTTCATCTAAAGAATTAATATCATCCCATCTTGTTAAGGAATAAATTTTTGTTGGTCTTGGATTTGTAACTTTTTTATAAGTCAATTCGCTTGGGGAACCAACAGCATAATCACTATTTTTAGTATCTAAACCTAAATCCCAAGCTGAACCATTTGCAACTGTTAAAGCTAAAGGAGCTTTTGTTGCTGCATCATATAAATCTATGCCTGATGGTAGCGCTGAAGCACTTTCGTAAACTTTAATTCCTTTAAATCTCAATGATGGTGACCAAGAAACTGTTGAAGCATTTGCAGAATATAAACCATTATTCAACATAGTGCTAACCTTTACAGTATATACTTTTCCAACAGTTAAACCAGTGAAGTCACTTGTTTTAATTGTTTTACCTTGAACTATTTTTACTGTTGAAGTTGTTGTATTGTTTTCTTTAATTTCAATTCTATAACCATAGAAATTAACTAAAGATTCGTCTTTTGACATTGTCCAAAGAACTCTGATGCTACCAGTTGTATCACTTGTATTTGCTAAAGCTGTAGCCCAAATATCGCCTGGTTTGTTTACTGATGTTGAAGGACCACCAACTAAGAAATCTACAACATTTGATGATGAAGAGCCATTATGTACGTATAATGTTGTTGATCCCATTACAGCGTTTGCAGGAACTTTGAAGATAATTTCTGTATCTGTCCAGGAAACATAATCGCTTCCAGATGCGCCAACTGTTCCAGCAACTGGAACACTTCCAACATAAACTGTTCCAGCTGAAGAAGCTGAGCCAAAGCCTGTACCTTTAATAGTGATATTATCACCTGTAACACCATTGCCTGGAGTAATACTAGAAATTACTGGTGCATCGGTTGGTGTTGTTGTTTCTTCACAAGCTGTGAAGAATAATCCTGTAGCTATAAGCATAATTGCTAAAGCAAGAGTTTTAAAAGTTTTCATATTTGAAACCTCCATTTATTAATATAATAATACATTTTTTCCCATTTTATTTTTACTATAACGAAAAATTTACTTAATTGTTGCTAATTAATTATTTTCATTGTTCCAAAATTGTAATAAATATCTCTAATTTCTATATAATTCAAGGAAATTAATTAATTAAAATAACTGTCAATTCCTTTGGAATAGCTCGTTGTTTTAAAATTGAATTCATTTTCAAATTTAGAACTATCTAAGAAATATTCGCTCTCCCATTGATAAGACATTTCATTAAATTCTATTAAATCTTTTGCTAATAATTTTCCGATTGAACCTGTTGAACCAAGTATAGTTTGCATTTTTTTTCCAAATTTATTAAAATTTAATTAAATACTAATACGATTAAGCTTAAAATATGTTCAAAAATAACTAATTTTGTTTTTTGGATTTATGAAATTAGGAAAAATTATGCAGAAATTAAAAGTATCGGTAATTGGTACAGGACATCTTGGTACAATCCATACAAAATTGTGGTCACAAAATGAATTGGTTGAATTGGTAGGAATATTTGATGTAAATGATGAAAAAGCAACACAACTTTCAAATGAATTTAAAATAAAGAAATTTGCATCTATCGATGAATTATTGAGTGAATCAGATGCTGTAACTATAGCAGCTCCAACTTCCGATCATTATGCTATAACAAAAGAGTGCATTAATAAAGGAGTTCATTGTTTAATCGAGAAACCAATTACTTCTACTTCAATTGAAGCAAAAGAATTAATCAAATTAGCAGAAGAAAATAAAGTTACTTTACAGGTTGGTCACGTTGAAAGATTCAATCCCGCATTAACTGCGATAAAATCATATAATCCGACTCCCATTTTTGTTGAAGCTCATAGATTAGCACAATTTAAACCAAGAGCAATTGACGTATCAGTTGTTTTAGATTTAATGATTCACGATATTGATATAGTTTTATGGATGATAAAATCCGAAGTTATCAATGTTGCAGCTAATGGGGTTGGCGTGTTAACGGATACACCAGATATAGCAAATGCAAGATTAACATTTAAGAATGGTGCTGTAGCTAATTTAACAGCATCGAGAATATCTGCAAAACCAATGAGAAAAATGCGCATTTTTCAAAAAAATGCCTATATTTCAGTTGATTTTGGCAAACAGGATGTTGATGTATTCAGAATACTAGAAGACAATGAACAAGCTCACAAAGATTTGCAGTTAGCTACAATGCTTGGCACAATAGAAGCTGGATCAAAGAATGCAAATATCGTTTTTGAGAAACCAAAAGTATTCGAAATCAATGCGATAGCAGAAGAGCAATCAGCCTTTGCCAAAGCTATCTTAGATAATTCAGCAGTAGCTGTAAGTGCTATAGAAGCCACTGAAGCACTAAGAATTGCGGAATTAATATCTGACCAAATCAATGAACAATTGAAAAAAGTAATCTAATAGATTAGATTATTCAATTAATTTCAATATCATCTTTCTCTCTTTTTTTAAAGGAGAGAAAGATAATTGATTATTTTAATAGTATCGGTTCCTTTTTTTCTCATTTCAGACAGCTGTTTTTTTGATACAGCTGCCTTAATGATAAGCTGTAGGAACTTTATTTCAAATCTTCCGGCAAATAAAGACTGCCGAACCTAATTGCAATTTAGCTGAAGCTTATATTTGCATTCTTATTTAGTCTAATGACTGCTTCCTGCATAATATTATCCATAATAATCTCTACAAATCTGGATTAATCCATCAAGCAAACTAATTGCATTTAATTAAATTAATCAATTATCTTTATTATCCACGAATCAACTGCAAGAATGCCTGTGGATTCTGATTTGCTTGAGCTAAAGATGTCAATGATGCTTGCTGTAAGAACTGAGCTTTAACTAAGTCTAATTGTTCCTGAGCAACGTCTGAATCTTCAATTCTTGAGATAGCTGAGTTATAGTTCACTATCTGACCTTTGAGCAAATCTTCCTGAGAATTTAATCTGTTTACAATACCACCAATATATGATGCAACTTTGTTCACGTTGTCAATTGATAACGCTAAACTTGTTAGAGTTGATTGTAAAGCAGTTTGAGCAAATATACCAAGATTTGATGAAGAAACATTGTTTAATTCTCTTAAATCCAATCCAGTGATACCACCAAAGCTGGCTACATTCAATGATCTAACGTCAAAGTTACCACTTGGTACGTTGAAGTCGGCATTGTTTGTTGACATATCAATACCAATTGTCAGTAAGTGATATGTAGCATTTGTTCCAATGATAAAGTCTGCGGAAAATCCACCATCTAACAATTGCTGACCACCGAAAACGGTTGAGTCAACTACTGTTTGAATTTGTTGTACCATTCTAAATGCTGCTTTAGCTAAAGCTACTCTTTCGTCAGTTCCCTGAGTTCCAGAGGCAGCAGTTGCTGTTGCATCTTTAATTACGGTCAACAAGTTATTAATATTATCAAGAGAATCCATAAGGATGTTTGATACGTTCTGAGCATCACCTGCGGCTCTTAATGCTGCTTTTAAAGCACCATTACGAGCTTGAAGAGCTCTTGAAGTAATATAACCGGCAACGTCGTCACCTGCATTATTTATTCTCTTACCTGTAGATAATCTCAACTGTTTCTGTGAGATCACCTTGTTTGAAGTCTCGAGTGCATTATATGCATTCTCGGCTGATGTATTTGTACGAATACGCGCATTTCCTCCTACAGCAAATGGCATAATTCACCTCCATGTGAACATTTAACAAAAATAATAATTTCCTATTTTTTGAGATCATCCATTCGATCTCCTATTTTCATTTCTACCAGACAATTTCTTGTCTTCTTTATATAAATCAACTTACGTGCCAAACTTTTTTTATCATCTTGTAAATCGTTGTTATTTCTTTATTTTCAATCACTTATAGATTTTTTATTTTTTTACTTTGCATAAATAATTAATTATTACAAGATAAATAGTAACTAATAAAAATCAGTAATTGTAGAATATTGTACACTTTTTTATAGGATTATTTTTAGTGTCTAAAA
>CAIWET010000537.1 GCA_903911805.1 uncultured Ignavibacteria bacterium
AGATTTTTATCGGGTTACAAGTTGTAATCTTAGATAATGCAATTGATAATTTGAGAAGCATAATTCACCAAATAATTGAAGAGAAATCTCAAGTTGAAGAACCAGATGATAAGAAGAATTTTTATTTAAAAATTAGGTCATTGTTAAGTGAAATAATTTATGCTGGAGAATATGGATTTTGGGATTTTAGTGCTCACTCATCTGAAGCAGAAGAAAAATTCAATACTTGGATTGAAGAAATTCAAGCTAGTTCTATGGAAAGTTATAATGTAACTGACGATGAAACTGATATTGATAGAATTAGTGCTGATAAAAGATATGTTTCATTAAGTATTTTGTTTTTGTTTGAAAATACGGAGATTCATAATAAAATAAGTGAAGAAATTGAATCAATTAATGAAGATGTTTTTAATGATAAAGTCACTTATGAAGCATTAATGGATAAAATAATTAGATTTGATTTCAATTATTTATTAGGTGATGCGATTTTCTTGGTTCCAGGAAATGATATGGATGGATTGAGCTGGGAAGATATTCATAGTGAGGGCTGGGAATATTTAAAACCAATTTTCTAAAAATTATTTTGTAACTTTGGTGTAATTTTTGCGTCTTTCTATTGTAGGTAAAATTATAAATTAGAAAGGATTACAAAAATGAATATATTATTAATTACTCTTTTAGTAGCAGCAGTTGCAATTATTATAGATGCAATATTATTGATTAATTACGAAGATAAAACTAAGGAATCATTAAAACCAATAGCAATAGACAAAATTAGAAGATTTAGGAAATAAATTACTCTTTACTTTTTTTTGAAGACCAAAATTTCTCAAGTCTTTCTTTAATTTCTTTTTCATTTCCAATTTCAGTTGGACTATAAACATTAACTGGTTTTGCACCCTCAGGGAAATAATTTTCGTGAACAAAATGATTTTCAAAATCGTGAGGATATTTATAACCTAATCCATAACCTTCTGTTTTCATCAATTTTGTAGGAGCGTTTCTTAAATGCAATGGAACAGTTAATGGATATCCTGATTTAATTAAGTCTTTGGCTTGTTGAAGAGCCAAATATGAAGCATTGGATTTTGGAGCTGAAGCTAAATAGGTTACCCCTTGAGCTAAATTAATAGCAGCTTCTGGCAATCCAATTAAGTTTACTGAATTAAAAACGCTTACAGCCACCGTTAGCGCATTTGAATCAGCATTCCCGATATCTTCACTAGCAAAAACTACCATTCGTCTAGCAATGAATTTGGGGTCTTCCCCAGCCTCTAACATTTTTGCTAACCAAATCATAGCAGCTGATGGAGCAGAACCTCGTAACGACTTTATAAAGGCAGAAATTGTATCATAATGAGATTCACCTTTTTTATCATAATGTGCTGTTTTTTGTTGAAGTGCATTTTCTAATACTTCTCTATTAATAACAATTTCAGATTTGGAATTCCCAAATAACTTAATTGCTAGATCAATTGCATTTAATGAAGTTCTTGCATCTCCACCAGAAATAGTTAGTAGAAAATCCCAATCCTCAATTTTAATATTTTTTTGGGATAAAAATTGATCTTTATTGATTGCATTTTCTATTAATTTTTTTATTTCGTCATCTTCAAGTAATTTCAATCGATAAACTTGGCATCTGCTAAGCAAAGCGGAATTTACTTCAAATGAAGGATTTTCTGTTGTGGCACCAATAAGAATAATAATCCCTTTTTCAACCGCCATTAAAAGAGAATCTTGTTGAGATTTATTAAATCTATGGATTTCATCAATAAATAAAAGAGTTCTTTTGCCCTTCTTCCTATTTATTTCAGCAGTTGCTATTACTTGCCTAACTTCTTTAACGCCTGCTGCTACAGCCGAAAGACTTTCATAATTATAATTTCCATATTTTGAAATTAATAATGCAATTGAAGTTTTACCAACCCCAGGTGGACCCCAAAATACCATTGAAGGAAAATTTCCAGATTCGAAAAACTTCCTTAAAGGTGCATTTGTCCCAATTAAATGAGTTTGACCAATAATTTCATCAATGTTATCGGGTCTGACTCTATCAGCAAGAGGGATTGATTCATTTAATTCAATTTGGTTTTCAGGTATTTCGTCTTCAAAAAGCATTAAGCTAAATTTCTTTCAGTTTTTATTTTCAAATTATCAATTTTTGGTTTCAAAGAATGAATCAAATACATAGTTTCTTTTAATGTTTTTGATTCATTCCAGAGTGAAAAGTGTATTTGATTCATAAAGTTATCTTCAATAGCACGGTTTAGCTGCATAATCAAACCATCATAAAAATTGTCATAATTTAAAATAATTATTGGTGATTTAATGATATTTAATCTTTTCCAAGTTATCGCTTGAAGTAATTCAGAATAAGTTCCACAACCTCCAGGTAATGCAACAATACAATCTGATTCGTTCATCATTTTAGCTTCTCTTGGATGCATTCCATCAACTACTTCCAAAGAAGATATTCCAGAATGACCTAATTCTAAAAGCATTAAATCATTAGGAATTACGCCTATCACTTTACAGTCAATATTAGAGCTAATTGCTCCATCAGCCATCTTACCCATCATCCCAACATTACCACCACCATATATAATATCTCTTCCTGAATTTGCTATTTCTAAACCGATATTAAAAGCTAATTCAAGATATTTTTTATCTATGTGATTGCTTGACGCACAAAAAATACAGACTCTTTTATTATTCATTTTTAATTAACTATTTATTAAATTTCTTCAATATAATCTAAATTTTTACTAAATGTTTCTTCAAGTAAATATAAACTTATATATGACAAAATAAGTGTAATTGCTCCAACTATCGCTGCACCCCATATTCTCCCGTAAAAAGCTTTGAAAAATAAATATGATTGTGCTATTGGAATAACTGAGCCTCTTATAAAATTTGGAACTGTAGTAGTAACAGTTGACCTTATATTTGTTCCAAATTGCTCTGATGCTATAGTTACAAATACAGCCCAATATCCAACTCCTATTCCTGTTAAAAAGCAAACTAAATAATACATTGTACTACTAATTCCATTGGAAAGAAAAAGATAAGTAAAGATCATTATAGTGGTAAATGTTATAAATACATATAGGGTTTTCTTTCTACTTTTCAAATACTGGCTTAAAAGTCCACTAAAGATATCTCCAACAACTATACCTGAATAAGTGAACATTATAACTTTACCAACAGTTATTGCACCTTGAATATTTAATTCAGTAGCAAATTCTTTTGATAATGTCACTAAAATTCCAACAACAAACCATAATGGTAGCCCAATTAAGATACAGTTGATATATTTGTACAATCTTTTTTTATTTTTTAATAAACTAAGGAAATCTCCTTTTTTGATATTTTCATTTTTTATGCTATTGAAAATACCTGATTCAAACATTTTCAATCTTAAAAGAAGTAAAACCAAACCTAATGAACCACCAATAATAAATGTATATCTCCAAGGAAGAAAATCACCAACTAAACTGGCAACAACTGTTCCAAAAATACCAACTGAGGCGACTATAGTAGTTCCATAACCTCTTTTATCAGTTGGTAATATTTCGCTAACCAAAGTAATAGCTGCACCAAGTTCACCAGCTAAACCAAAACCAGCTAGAAATCTTACTATGCCATATTGCCAAACATTTACTATAAAACCATTAGCAAGATTTGCAATTGAATAAATTATTATTGAGCCAAAAAGAACTGATAATCTACCATTTTTATCTCCTAATATTCCCCAAACTAAACCGCCAATAAGCATTCCAGCCATTTGAATATTTAAAAGTAAAAGTCCAATTTGCTCTAAATCTAATTCTGGAACACCAATATCTCTTAAGCTTGAAATTCTAACAATGTTATACAAAAGTAAATCATACATATCAACAAAATAGCCAAGAGCTGCTACGATTACAGTTAAATAAATTGTTGATTTTTTCATTGTTTCAGACATATAATTCCTCAAAAATATCTTATAAATTCAATTCCAAAGTTTTTATTTAAGTTTTTACCATCAGTTGATAATAAATCAATCAATTTATATTCAATTGTTAAACCACTTCCAACAGAGGCTCTCAATGATAAATTCAAATATGAGTTTTCAATTTTATAAAAGCCAGATCTTTTATTTAAATATGGATTAAACTCTATATTAATTGATGCGAAATCTAATAAAGAATTTTCAAGACCAATCCAATAATTTGGTATTTTATCATTTTCAAATGAATAATTTAATCCACCGTGCAAAAAAATACTTCCGTATTTATATTTAAAAGACTTGCTCATTGCCAAATAAAATCCTGGAGAAGGCTCAGAATAATATTTATCTGAATATACATTACCCCTACCCTGACTACTAAATCCCACTAAAAATGCAGGGTAATAAATAGCTTCATCGATTAATCTATATTTTATTGAAATACCGGGTAGTTTAGGTATATCAAGAGAATTATTTCCTGTTAAATTATTAATATTAAACCCGATACCAACATTTAAATCTTTATAAATCCCATAATTAAAAATAAATTCAGTTGAATTTTGATTATTTATATTTAAAGATGAAAAAATGGAATTTTTTGAAATTACTCCAGCTGTTGGAGAACTTACTATATACTGTGACTCATAAGCAGGACGATTGCCTGCAGTACCTTGAGAATACAAAGAGTAATTTATTAAAAATAATATAAAAAATAATTTCTTCATTTTACAACTTCATTCCTATACTAAAGTAAAATAAAAATGGTCCATAGATTGTTGAATTGGGATTTTCGCTAAAATAGAATGATTTACCTATTGAGAATTTTGCAGGTCCAACTGGAGTATCAAAAAAAATTGAACCACCAAATCCGTGCTTTAAATCAGAGAATTTTATTTCAGATGGTTGAGTCCAAACTGAACCTAAATCGTATCTAAATGACAAATAAGTATCAAAAAATAATTTACCTTCCATTTTATAACGATATTCTAAAGAAGATTTAAAAATTTGTCTTCCACGTTGTTCGTATTCTCTTAATCCAAAGAAATTATCTTCACCACCCAAATTAAAGAATTCAATTTGGGGCATATTATTATCAGCAAATCCAGCTAAAATTATTGGAGTAAATGTATGTCTATCAAAACTTGTGTTATTTCTATAGTAAAATTGAGCCTTTGTAAAACCAATAGCATCTTTTCCTTGCAATGCAGTGGTTTCAAAAGAAATATCAACAAAACTTCCTTTAGTGGCTAATAAATTTCTATCTTCGGAATCAACAATAGTGGAAATTTTTGCTGTATGCACTAAGTAATATTTACCATAAGTATTACTATCCACATTATTAATTCTTTGTTTTTCTGTTTTATATCCTATTGTAATAATCCCATTTCTTTCAATTTGGGTTCCAAAGTCAAAATTAATACCAAACTTCTCTTCAATATTTTCAGCATAAACTGAATCAATATAAAGGTAATTTTTCTTAGGAAAGCTTTTTTTATATTGATAAATATTTTTTGAATCATAAAATACTTGCATATTAAATGTTAGCATTGACTCCATTATTCTCTGCTGTTGAATATTTAAAGCAAATCCATAATTACGTTCGCCACCAAAACCTCTTGCTGAAACTCTAGTTCCCATATTGAATAAATTATCCTGAATAATATCAATACCCAATTGAAATTTTCTTTCATTGTCAGATCTGGCGCCCAATTTAACAGTTTGATCTCCTCTTTCTTTAACTTGAATTATGAGGTCAACTAAAGAATCAGCATTTGTTTCTTCAATTTTAAACTGAATATTATAAAAAAGTTCAGTAGAAAATAAATTTTCCCAACTATCTAAAATCTCTTTAGCATTAATATAATCTCCAGATTGAATTTTAAGTTCTCTTCTAACTAAATGTTCACTTAAGTTACTTTCAGATTTGATTTTAATAAATCTAATTTTTATTGGACTGAATTTTATAAATAATAAACCGTGAGATTCATCAAAAACTATTTCAGGTTGAGTAATAAATGAATAACCAATTTTTTTGCAGTATTTATGTATGATTTCAATAATATCAGTTTTAATATCATTATTATAATGCAAATAAAGAATATATTTCTTTAATTCTTTTGTTAAGCTTAGATCTAATACTTGTGACCTAGAGGTTAGATTAATACTAGTAATATGAGGATTTTTGAAAATTGTAAAATCTA
>CAIWET010000538.1 GCA_903911805.1 uncultured Ignavibacteria bacterium
AGTATCGTTAAAACTGAGAACAATATAGCGGTCTTAACAACTTTTTTGAAGATTGAAAAAATTATTCCGAGTAACAAAGCAGAAATGATAATTTTGAATATTACCGGTAAAGCGAAAAATGTTGCAATTATTTCCATAAAATTTAAAATAATGTTTATAATATATTCGAAATTACTAATTTAAAATAATATATCATAAATAAAAGTGGAAATTTAATGAACGAATTTAAAATTATTTTTGCAAAAGCCGAAGATTCAGAAGTTATAATAGATTTAATAAAAGAATTAGCAGAATATGAGAAACTGAGTGATTCAGTTCAAATTAATCATGAATTATTAATTGAAAATTGCTTCAATAAAAAATATGCTGAAGTACTTTTGGCATATTGCGATGACCAACCAATTGGATATGCTTTCTTTTTTCATAATTTTTCTACATTTTTAGGTAAACCTGGCATATGGCTCGAAGACGTATATATTAAGCCAGAATTTAGAGGCAAGGGTTATGGGAAAGCTGTGTTGAAATTCATAGCAAATATTGCAAAAGAGAGAGATTGTGGCAGATTTGAATGGTGCGTTTTAAATTGGAATACTCCAGCAATAGAATTTTACGATTCAATTGGTGCAAAAGTTATGAATGAATGGTTGATTGAAAGAATGGATAAAGAAGCAATCGAAAGATTTATATAGAAGTTAATACCTTTTTCTTCAAGTCCCTCCCTTTAATGGGAGGGATTTGGATTGAGTTTATTATTCAAATTAAACAATCTTTTTTAGGGATCTTCTGATAATTTCGATTCCTTCATTTATTTCATTCAATGTAATATTCAACGCTGGTCTAATTCTTACAGTTCTTTCACCGCAACCTAGTATAAATAATCCCTCGTTATAACATTCTGAAATTAATTTTTTTCTAATATCATCATTTGGAAGATTGAATGCTGAATATAGTCCTCTACCGCGAGATTTACTTACGATATTAGGGAATTCTTCTTCTAATTCTTTTAAAATATTCAATACAGGAACTTCCAAAGATTTTACATGTTCCACTAACTTCTCTTCTTCGATTATTTCAAGATATTTTGTAGCTCTTGCCATATCAACTAGATTACTTCCCCAGGTTGAATTTATTCTGCTTGAAGTATGGAAAACATTTTCTGGAACTTGGTCAATTCTTTCGGAAACAACTATACCGCAAGTTTGCATTTTTTTACCAAAAGACATAATATCAGGTTTAACCCCTAGTTGATCGTGAGCCCACATTGAACCAGTTAGTCCTACGCCAGTTTGAACTTCATCAAATATTAATAGAGTATCGTGCTCATCAGCTAAATTTCTTAAATATTGCAAGAATTCTGGTCTAAAGTGGTTATCGCCACCTTCTCCTTGAATTGGCTCAATTATAATTGCAGCGATTTCATCTGGATTTCTGAATACTTCCTTTAATTCTGCAATTGCTTGATTTTCTTTAGCAATTGTTTTTGCTAAATTTTCTTCATTCAAAGGAAACTCGATAAATGGATTAGTAATTCTAGGCCAATCGAATTTTGGGAAAAGGTCGATTTTTCTAGGATCAGTATTTGTTAACGACATTGTGTAACCGCTTCTACCGTGGAATGCTTGCTTGAAATGGACAATTCTATGTCCGCACTCTGACTTATGCCCTTTAGAATAATTGAGCCTTACCTTCCAATCAAAGGCTGTTTTAAGGGCATTCTCAACTGCCAAAGCTCCGCCATCGATAAAAAACGCATATTTAAACCTATCTTTTATAGCAACATTGAAAAATGTGCTTACAAAAGTTGCCATTTGTGTAGTATAAATATCAGAATTAGAAACTTTATTAAGAGCAATTTTACCTAGATATTCAATAAATTCAGGATTATTGATTTTTGGGTGATTCATTCCTAATGGCAATGAAGCGAAACAAGTAAATAAATCGAGATATTTTTTGCCAGTTCTGGATTCGGCAAATCTGAAAGGTTCGGAAATTTCTAAATCGAGTACAAATTCAAAACCATCAATGAGCATATGCTTTTTTAAATCATCAAGAACCATTTGAGGTTCAACAAAATACTTGGGTTGACCATTAAAATTATTTACGGACATTTTATACCTAAAGATTAATTAAATAAAACTTTTTTAAAAAAATAGAAAA
>CAIWET010000539.1 GCA_903911805.1 uncultured Ignavibacteria bacterium
ATATTCTTATAATTATGAATATACATATTGGAGACATTCTCCAGGTATTGGTCTTAAATATAAATTTAGTGATTTTAATATCACTGCATCATTGAATTATCAAATGTCTGTATTACCTGAAACTATAACAAAAAATAATATTTATACCAGTTTATTACCATCATTTGTAATAAGTTATAAATTATCTCAGAAATCAAATTTAAGATTGAATTACAGAACAAGCACTCAAGTTCCTTCTGGATACCAACTTTTGGAAAATCTTGATAAAATAGATAACACAAGTTTTTATCAAGGTAGAAATGATTTAAATGAGCAATATACACATAGTATTTTTGGAAGATTTCAAAATGTTGGAAGTGATTTTTCTAAAATGTTTATGTGGAATTTTCATTTAATGAGTAGATCTAACTTTTTAGCAAATAATACAATTTATTTACAACAAGATACAATTATTGACGAACATAGGTTTGCTAAAGGTAATACCTTTTCGAGACCTATTAATTTGAATGGTTATTTAGATGGCAGAACATACATTGTATATGGATTTCCATTATTTGAATTACCGATTAATTGTAACTTTAATTTTGGTCTTGGATATACTAAAACACCTGGTATTTATAATGGTATTTCATACCTTTCTGAAAACTATAGTGGAAACTCAATGCTTGTTTTAACTAGTAATATTAGCAGTGACTTAGATTTTACTTTGACAGCTGGGATTACTTCTAATTACACAAAAATGAATACAACTTCAGTTAGTAATAGCAGATATAATACATTTTTTGGAAATATCAATTTCAATTGGATATTTTGGGAAGGATTTTTTATTGGCGGAAATGCGAGAGAAATGTTTTATACAGGTTTAAAAGGAGATGCTAAGACTAATTACTCTTTGGTTAATTTAAATATTGGTAAAAAATTATTTAATAATGCTGCTGAAATTAAATTATCCGTTTATGATGCATTTGACCAAAACAAATCTATTCAAACAAATGTAACTGATTATTATAGAGAAGATGTATACAGCAATGTTTTAAGAAGATACGCTTTACTTACATTCACTTTAAATTACAAGAATTTTTATTCAAAAAACTAATCATATTTAAATAAAAAAAGTCCTGTAAAAACTATTTACAGGACTTTTTTTGTTAAATGCCAAATTTAGGCTGTTTGAAAATCAAGATTTTCATTAAGATTATTTTCATATTCTTCTTTAATATCAATAAAAAAGTTTGCATTAGTTGTTTGTATATATGGTATAAGCCATAAAAATCCAAGACCTAAAGTTAAGGGACATAATAAGAACCATCCAATAAAACTAAGCTGCAATATAAAGAAATCAAATTTGTTTCCTTTCATCACTTCTTTGCTTAATTTAATAGCTTGATTAATTTTTAAATTATTATTTTCAGCTAATAAATAATATGTCATAGAATAATTGATTAAAGCAATTATTCCAGGAACAATAAATAGTATTGACCATAATGCTGCATAAAGAATAATTAGAAAATTTGTTATAATAGATTTAAGAAAAATATTAACACCACTGAAAATATCCATTAAATCCAACTCCTTTGATCTAGATAAATTAAGGAAGAAAGAAATAAAACCAATATATAAAGGGCTATTGATGAGAAAAACTAATATCCCACCAATGTCTGGTATTAATGACAAAGGCAAACTTATTACTAAGTAAATTACAGTAGCCACAATCGAGATACCCCAATGACCTTTTAATGAGTCTTTAGCCATTTGCTTTAAATCAGAACTATCTTTTATCATATTAACTCCTAAAAAATATATTTAAATTCTATTTATTTGTTTTATTAAAAAATGGGAATAACTTATCAAAATATCTTAAAAGTATAAAAGGAATAAATACTAATAAGAAAGCAACAAAAAGCCCCTCTTTATCCCATAAACCAGGGAAATACTCAGTAAATCCTCTCATGCTTTTTGAAATTAATTGACCACCAATAACAACATTCCAACGCATAAACAAAACTTGCAACAATAGCATTCCTGATGAAACCCAAATCAATAAATTTCTATATTTATTTGCGAACTTTACTAATGAGGTAATTGATAATATAATAAATGGTACAATAGAAAACAATCCAATTTGTAAATAAACATAGGATACTTTTAATTGACCATTTATTAATTGTTGCAATACAGCCCATCTTTCTGTTTTTTCGTACGATATTGATAAAACTTCCATAAGCTCAAGCGTAACTGCAATAATCATAAATCCCCAAAGCCATTTAGCCATCAAATCAACAGAATCTTGATTTATTTCATATTTTCTGATTGAGTGTACGAATAAGTACAAGAATATTAAAACAGCTAAACCAGATACAATAGCAGAGAAAATGAATATAATAAACATCAATGGAGTTGACCACCATAAATTCGCTTTGATTGAACCAAAGAGAAATCCTACATAACCGTGAAGAATACAAGCTACAGGAATACCAATTGCGCCAAGTATAACAACAACTTTTTTATCCAATCTATCCATATTTTCATTTGTTGTAACCGAATTTAAAAGTAAAGCTTTATAAATTAATTTAACAAAACCTTTAGATTCTTCATATTTAGCAATAAAATCTTTTCTATAACTAAACCATATTTCTAAAACAACAATAATCATATACGATAAATATACAAATCCAAAACCACTCATAGCAGAAGTAAAATTAGGAGTTAGCATAATATTAAATGCACGTTCTGGTCTTCCTAAGTGATTTAGCAATGGAACAGTTGCAAACAATAAAAAAGCCAATGAAGTAACTAAAGCAAATCGTGCAACTGATTTTAATTTTTCCATACCAAATACGTGGTAAAAAGAAGATACAATAAAAGCACCAGCAACCATACCAGTTATATATGGATATAATACAATCATTACTGTCCAATATATATGTAATTCATTAGGGAACAAAAAGTTATAAGTTAAATCCATTATTTCACCTCAATATCTAATCCAATATAATAGCATTTAGGATTTGTTCCTAAATCAGCTTTCAATAACCCATAACGTCTCTCGTGCAGAATTTTTCTAATAATGCTATTTGGATCTTTTAAATTTCCAAAAACTCTTGCACTTCTTGGACAAGCATTTACACAAGCAGGTATTTCACCTTTATGAATACGATGATAACATAAAGTACATTTATCTGCAGTACCTTTATGATGGTCTATAAATCTACAACCATAAGGGCAAGCTTGAACACAATAACCACAGCCAATACAATGTTCTTTGTCAATAAGTACAACTCCATCTGGAGAATGGAATGTAGCGCCAACTGGACAAACCTGGGTACAAGCTGAATTATAACAATGATTACAAATTTTAGGTACAAAAAATGCTTTAACAATGTCTTCTGGTGCAAAATTATCCTCGTTGAAACTTTCTATAGCTCCTTTTGGAGAATCAACTCTTATTTTTTCATCTTTATTGATTTCATATCGTTCAACCCAAGTTCTAAAGAATGTGTCAGGTACTGAATTTTCGACGGAACATGCTCTTACGCAAGATCCACAGCCAATACATTTTGTTGTATCAACTATATAACCCCAATCAAACTTTAATAAATCATCATAATTGTTTACATCAATTTGTTTTGAAGTATTTGAAAATCCAAAAAATGATCCTACCATCAAACCAGCAGCACTTGTTAAACCAATTTTTAAAAATCTTCTTCTTTCTATATTTTCCATATTATTTCCTTTAAATTTGGTTATTAATGACATTGAGAACAAAAATCATTTTTATGACAATTTAGGCACATTTGCTTGCCCTTTTTAGCAACAACATTTTTATGAACTTCACTCCAATTATCAGGATGAGGCATATCAGTTTGATGACAAGACATACAATTATCTTTCGTGTGGCAATTCATACAAGATGATTTATCGTTTGAAGTCATTGCATTTTTAGCAAATTTCTTGTGTTCAGACTTCCAATTTCCTGGATGAGGATTACCCCTTAATTTCAATTCCATTTTATGAATTTGCTTTGAATGGCAATCTAAGCATAATTTAGGATTATCTTTGGTATTAACATTTTTGAGTGAACCAATATGAATAGGCCAATCAATTTTTGGAGGGAATTGCGGATCTTTAAAATCTTCTTTTTGATGACAAAGTAAGCAGAATTTAACATTACCATTTTTATACATTCTTCCCATATTATCAGTTTCCTTATGGAATAAATGACAAGTACGGCATTCAACATAATTATGATGTGGTTTTGTATTAAAATCTTTTACAATTTCAGCATGACAATCTTTACATTCAAATACTTTTGGATGATCAGGAACATCATAGTAATCTTTTTTTGGTTTTGATTCGTGGCAATCAGTACATTTAGTTACTACTGGATGTCTTCTTGATTGTCTTGAATCAGTTAATAAAAATATAGGTTCGTGCGGACTATGACATTGGATACATTTTGTTGTACTATCAACAACGTGCATAAACTTATAATGATCTTTTTGATTAATTTGTGGAAAATCCTTTGGTCTTGCTTTTATTTCTTTATGGCAAAACAAACATCCTTGAAAATTAAACTCTTTCTTTAAAACAGCTGAATCTTTAGGAATTTTTGATCCTAAGCTATCTTTATGAAATAAAACGTGCAAATTTCCAGCACCGTGGCAATCAACACAAGGAACATTATAATGTGCATCTTTCTCGTGCAATTGATAAATATCAGTATGACATTCGCTACATTGATTAATGTTTTGATTAATGATAGGTTGAGAATTAATTTGCTGTATTGCATCCCATCTAAAATGGCCATGCTCACCCCAACTTTTTGGAGCTAAAGCTTTTTGGACACTGAAACCTATTAATATCAATACAAGTACTAACGAAAATACTTTGATAATGTGTCTGTTATCTTTCATTCAGCCTCTAAAAAATATATTTATAAAACTCTGTTAAATTCAAAAATAAATCCAGAACAGAAATAAATACTTTTGCATATATGACTATGCATAATATAAGGTGCTTTCATTTAGGTGCTTACTTAAATCATTAAATCTAAGATTCAATAATATTCTTATTGCAAAATTAATTCAATATATTGCAATTCACAAAATAGAAAATGATATTTGTAATCAAATGTTGTTTATAAACAAGCTTATATAATCTCGTTTTCAAGATAATATATTTTAAATTAATAAGTTAGGGATTTTAATAATTGCAAGTATTTTTTTTAA
>CAIWET010000540.1 GCA_903911805.1 uncultured Ignavibacteria bacterium
ATTATGAAAACTATATATATTTCGATATTATTCTTTTTAAGTCTGAATTTCTTGCAATCCGAAGAAATTTCACCTATAAATTTAGGACGATTGGTAAATTCTCGTAATACTGAATTATTACCGATTATTTCTCCTGATGGAAAAACTCTCTATTTTTGTCGCGAAGGCGATCCAGAGAATATCGGATATGCTTATAACAATAGCGACCAAGACATTTGGTACACCGTTTTAGATAAAAATGGGGAATGGACATTAGCAAAAAATATCGGGAATGTGTTAAATAATTTCTATCCGAATTTCTTATGCTCTATAACTCCAGATGGAAATATGGCATTGCTTGGCAATACATATATTCAGGAAAATGGCTTTTATACTGGGGTTGCAGTTACTTTTAGAACAAAATATGGATGGACTGAGCCAAAGAAACTTAAAATTTTAGACTTTGTAAATATAAGTAAATATAATGAATACTGCCTTTCGATGGACGGCAGAAAATTGATTATGGCTGTTCAGAATTCTGAATCTTATGGCGAAAAAGATATTTACGTAAGCTTTAGACTTAATGATACAGTATGGTCAAAACCGATAAATTTAGGGAGTACAGTTAATACTCCAAAATCAGAAATATCTCCTTTTTTAGCTGCTGACGACAGAACTCTTTACTTTGCTTCAGAGGGTCATTCAGGATATGGTATGTCCGATTTATTTGTAACAAGAAGACTTGACTCCACTTGGACAAATTGGTCTAAGCCTGAGAACTTAGGCGATAAAATAAATACAGAAAATTGGGATGCTTATTTTTCATTGGATGCAGAAGGCAAATGGGGATATTTTTCATCCTATAAAAACTCAGTTGGAGCAGCCGACATTTTCAAAATTCAGATACCAGATTCATTAAGACCTACTCCAGTAGTATTAATCGAAGGAATCGTAATAAATAAAAAAACAAAACAGCCTATTTCTGCAGAAGTTAAATATGAGATTCTTCCCGAGGGCAATGAAATAGGAATTGCAAGAACTAATCCTTCAACTGGTCAATATAAAATCACTTTGCCTAGCGGTTCAAAATACGGATTCAGGGCAGAATCACCAGAATATTTGTCAATTTCTGAAAATATTGATTTATCGAATTTAACAACATATTCTGAAATTCACCAAGATTTGGAATTAGTTCCAATTGAAAAGGGCGAATCATTTGTAGTAAATAACTTATTCTTTGGATATGACCAAACAGAATTGAATCCTGAGTCTTTCCCAGAATTAAACAGATTAGCAGGATTTTTAGAGCGCAATCCAAAAGTAAATTTATTGATTCAGGGCCATACTGACAATATTGGTGCTCCAAATTATAATATCAATCTATCTAATAAGCGAGCAAAGGCAGTAAAAGATTATTTGATTGAAAAAGGAGTATCAGGAAAAAGATTGACTGCTCAGGGCAAAGGCTCATCAATGCCAAGAAACGACAATGACACCGACGAAAATCGTGCAAAAAACCGAAGAGTTGAGATGCAGATTTTGAATAATAAATAAATTAAACTTTTTCGATTGTCATACCGCACTAGATGCGGCATCTACGTTTGAAATAACGTACACCACACGCCCCACCCTAAATCCCTCCCCTTGAAGCGAGGGACTTGAAGAAGTAGCACAGACATTCCTGTCTGTGTATAATCAATAACGTCATTCTCAAGCAAAGCGATTAATCGCGTTAATTTTTTTGTATGTCATTCCGAGCATAGCGAGGAATCGATCTTTTTTCTAATTCCCCCTCTATCAAGAGGGGGGCAGGGGGTGTGTTTCTCTTAGGAAAGAAAAGTGACCACCTAAGTCAAAACGTGCATGAATACACGTTTTGCCACCCCTCCTTATAAAAGGAGGAGAAAATCGATTGTGAAATTATTATTTGTAGAGACAGGACTAAGACCTTTCTTCTTTTGTTTTTTGCTA
>CAIWET010000541.1 GCA_903911805.1 uncultured Ignavibacteria bacterium
TTAATAATGGTGCAAATGCTCCATCTTTTCCTAACATTGATTTACCTGACCTTAGCTGCTCTAAGGCTTTCTTTTGCATTTCTGCATACTGTGCTTCTGTCATTGTTCTGTCCTTTTCTTTTTTTACAAAATTAATTGTTTATTTTGATTTAGACAGACTTTATTTTACACCCTCAAAAAGGACTGTCTTTTTAACAGTCCTTCTAATTTACTATTTGTTAGCTATTGTTGAATTGTCATTATCAGGAGTTTTTATTTCAAAACTTACAAACACAGGGCAGTGATCAGATAATTGTTTTAATTGCTCTCCCTGAGCATATTGAGTTAAATCAACCATTTTCAATGTTTGCTGGATAACTCTTTTAAATGCGGTTTGAGAAACTAAAATATGATCAATTGTATAAGCAGATTTATACTTGCAACTCTTCATATCATCAGTTAAAAAGATAAGGTTATTGTTTGATGTTAATGATTGCATTGTATTGTTCTTTTTTCTTACAGGAGTATCATTAAAATCACCCATAATCACTAAATCAGTTTCTTGATTGTTTTTAATAACAGAATCAGCCCAATTAGATAATATTTGATTTTGACGAGTGCGAATATCAACGCTTTGTTCATATTTACCTTCTTCGCCATAATCATACCTGGAAGTTGATTTCAAGTGAACTACCATTCCAAGAAAATCAAAATTATTCTTTTTTACTTCAAAAACTAATCCTGGTCTTGTTCTTCTGTATTCAACAGCAAGATTATAATATTCCCCTAAAATATTAACTTTTAGACCTTTTTTATAAAGAAGTGCTACATTTTGTTGATTTCCACCTTTTCCAACATATAAATCATAATTATCAAGATATTTAACTACTCTATTTAATGCATTTGAATTTTCAACTTCCTCAATACCCATTAAATCTGGATTTTGATCAGAAATGATTTTTGCAATTAATTTATAATCTTCTTCAGTTCTATCTTTTCTATCATTTGTTCCATCACCAAGCCACTCAACATTAAATGTACCTATAAGAATATTATCACTGTTTTCAATAGAGTTTACATTGTTTGCTTTCTTGGTACAAGAAATAAAAGTAATAAAAATAAAAAAAATGATAATATTCTTAAATTTCATAATCTTATCCTTGAATAAAAATTGCTTTTGCAATAGTCCAAGCCATATCTGGATTTTCTTTAACACGTCTGATTGCATAACCATACCAATCTTCACCAAAAGGAACATAAATTCTAACGTTATGACCTTTTTTTAATTGTTCATTTCTTTTATCTGGTCTAACTCCTAATAGCATTTCGAATTCATATAGGTCTTTAGGATAATTTCTTTTTTTAATTTGATCTTCAGAATAATTTATTAATTCATCATCATGAGTAGCAATATGAACTTTTAAATTATTATCCATTATTAAATCTAATAATCTTTTGAAATTATCTCTAACTTCTTGTTTACCTTGATATGCGTGCTCAGGTAATTCTTTATATATACCTTTGCAAAGTCTTATTGAAGGTTTATATTCTAACAATGATTTAATGTCATTTTCACTTCTAATTAAGTATGACTGAATCACTATTCCAACATTATCATATCCTGCTTTTCTGATTTTTTCGTAAAGTGCTAATGTTTTCGTTGTATATGGAGTGTTTTCCATATCTAATCTAACAAAAAGACCTTTCTCTTTTGCACTTTTAACAACCTTGATTATATTATCATATCCAAAATTTTCATCAATACCCAAACCTAATGAAGTAGGTTTAATAGATAAATAAGTAGGCATTTTATTAGCATCGATAGCATCAAGAACTTTTTGGCTCATTTCAGCTTCGTGTAATGCACGATCTTTACTAGTAACAAATTCACCAAGAACGTCAATTGTTGTTCTACCACCTAATTTTTCAAAAGCTTTTGTTTCATTAACAGCATCATTTAGGGTATAACCCGCAATGTATTTTAAAGCGACTTTTTTGATGATTACTTTAGGAATCATCGGCATCATAGTTGTAATAAGTTTATTAAGCATAATAACTCTTTTTAAATTTTATTAAATTTATTTTCAAAAATATCAATAATTTCATTGAAAGTATCACTAATTTCATTTTTTGAAATTATTTTTTTTATTCTATTCTCATTTGTTTCACTCAATTTTCTATAGCCTTCTATAACCTTTTTATAGAATTCATCTCCAGAACTTTCCATTCTATCTAAATCCTTACCTAAAGTTCTAATTTTATGTGTCTCTAAGTCAATATCAATATAAAATGTCAAATCTGGTATTAATCCACCAGCAGCTAAATCATTTATCGTAATTACATTTTCATAATTCAATTCTCTACCAAATGCTTGATAAGCTGTAGTAGAATCATAAAACCTATCGCACAACACAATTTTACCACTTTCAATTGCTGGTTTAATAATTGTTTCTACTAAAAAAGAACGTGCTGAATTAAATAATAATAATTCAGTCATAGGTGGAATCGGAATAGACTTATCAAGAAGTAATTCTCTGATTTTTTCAGATAAAATCGTTCCTCCTGGTTCACGTAATTTTATAACTTCATAACCTTTCTCTACTAAATAATCAGCTAAAAGATTTAGTTGAGTTGTTTTACCACTGCCATCAATGCCTTCAAATGTTATAAACATATCTCTTTTATATAATTACTACAAATTCACCTTTTTGAAGGTTTTTATTTTCTAATTGTTTTTTTACTTCTGATAAAGAACCTCTAAAGTAATTCTCATAAATCTTTGATATTTCTTTAGCTACGCAAACTTGTTTATCAGGACTTGTGTTCTTTTCGAGCTCTTCTAAAAATCTATAAATTCTATGAGTTGATTCATAAAAAATAGTAGTTGTCTCATCTTTTAATGCTTTTTCAATAAAACTCTTTCTTCCTTTTTTTTGAGGTGGAAATCCCACAAATTTAAATTCATTAACGGCAAATCCACTAGCGGCTAAAGCTGGAATCAATGCTGTTGCACCTGGTAATGAAATTATCTTAACATTATTTTTAATTGCATTTTGAACTAATCTATATCCAGGATCCGAAATAGAAGGAGTTCCTGCATCACTAACTAAACCAACTGCTTTATTGTCTAAAATAAAATTTGTAACATATTGACTTTTATCAGCTTCATTGTAATCGTGGAAAGCAATTAACTTTTTGGAATCCAAGTTATAACTTTTCAGTAATGAACCAATTCTTCTTGTGTCTTCGCAAGCAATAATTTCCAATTCTCTTAATGTTTTATATGCTCTTAATGAAATATCTTCAAGATTTCCAATTGGCGTGGGAATAATATAAAGAGCTGGCTCTAGTTCTAATCTCTCATTTAATTTTTCTTCAAAATAACTCACTTTATATCCCTTAATTTAATAAAAAACTCTTTTAATATGTCCGAACATTCTTCTTCCATAACACCTGAGATTATATCAACAGAATGATTTAATTTATTGTCATTTAATATGTTATAAATGCTTCCAGAAGCGCCGTTTTTAATGTCTAAAGCTCCAAACACTAAATTAGTTAATCTGGCATTTATCATTGCACCTGCACACATTGAGCATGGCTCAAGTGTACAATAAAGAGTACAATCAGTTAAAAATTTATCATTAACCGTTTTCAAACCATCTTGGATTACAATTATCTCAGCGTGATTAATTGGAGATTTTAATGTCTCAACTAAATTGTGTGCTTTTGAAATTATTACTTCATCTTTAACCAAAACAGCACCTATAGGTATTTCATTTTTAGAAAAAGCAATTTTAGCTTCATCTAAAGCTACTGACATAAATTTTCTATGTTTTTCAGAAAATTCCATCAATATTTAGCCAATTGTTTAATACCATTAATAATTGTTTCATCACTCTTTGCGAAACACAAGCGTAATAGGGAAGAGCCTTCATTAGATTTTTTATAAAAAACTGATGTTGGAATAGTTGCAATTTTGAAATCTTTAACTAATTCCATTGAGACATCAATATCTGTATTATTTTTAGGTATATCAACCAATAAAAAATAACTTCCATCAGGTAAATGTGGAGTAAATCTAGTTGATTTTAATTCATTTATAATTAAATCTCTTTTAGCTTGATAAAAAGTTTTAAATTCAGGTAAATACTCATTTAATTGACTTAAAGCAAAAGCCATTGCGTGTTGCCCTGGAGTATTCACTGCAAAAACTGTCCATTGATGTACTTTAAATATTTGTGACAATATTTCGGCTGAAGTGGAAATATATCCAAGTTTCCAACCAGTAAAACTAAAAGTTTTTCCAGTTGAAGAAATAGTAATAGTGCGATCTTTCATTCCTTCAATAGTTGCCATAGGAATATGTTTTGAATCATTAAAAGTAAGAAATTCATAAACTTCATCACTTATAACAAATAAATCGTTTTTAATTGCAACATTAGCAATTTCCTTAAGTTCATTTAAAGAATAAACTTTTCCAGATGGATTATGAGGATTGTTAAGAATTATTAGTTTTGTTTTGTCGGTAATTAATGAGTTAAGTTCTTCAATATCAAATGAGAAGTCAGGTTTATTTAAAGTAACAAATTTAGGAATACCACCAGCTAAATAAATATCTGCAAGGTAAGAATCATAAAATGGTTCAAAAAGAATTACTTCATCTCCTTCATCCACAATCGCAGTAATTGAACAATATAAGGCTTCAGTTGCACCAGATGTAATCATAATTTGAGAATTAAAATCATAATCTAAGTCGTAAAAATCCTTAGAGTATTCTGAAATACTTTTTCTGAAAGATAAAATTCCGTTAGAAGGAGCATATTGATTTTTGCCTTCTTTCATAGATTTATAAAAAGATTCAATTATCCAATTTGGACCATCAAAATCAGGGAAACCTTGACCTAGATTGTATGCATTGTATTCAAATGCATATTTACTCATTACAGAAAATATTGATGGTTCAATTTTATCTATTCTATTTGCAAATTTTTTCATAATTTCTAAAA
>CAIWET010000542.1 GCA_903911805.1 uncultured Ignavibacteria bacterium
ACTTGTTGTGTATATCTATTATTTCTAATTGTATCCCATATCACAATATCACTATTAATATCTTTAGAAAAGACCAAGTTGTAATAAGTATTACCTTTATTATCATTGTAAAGATATGAAGTATAAAAATTGTCATTAATCTTATTAAAATTGTAATTCTGATTACCCTGTATTTTGTAAATTTCCTTAAATAAATTCGATTTTATATCATATAAATAACAAAAAATATAATTATTAGTATCGTTTTGATTGATTTCAGTTTTAACAAAAAATAAGAAAATATTTTTATCTACCTCTTTGGAGCCTGTAAACATCCAAAATAAAACATTTTTACTGTCTTCAATATTTAAACTATTTAATTTATTCCAATTATTTCCCTCATCTGTAGATTTGAATATTGAAAAGGAGGTTTCTATATCTTTGCTTTCTCTACCAACTGAATAAAAATTACTATCAAAAGGGAAAATATTGCTGAATAAATATTCATTTAAAACTAATTTATTTTCTATACCTAAAGTGTCATTTAATCTAAATAAAATGGTAAAATCACCACTTCCAGGAATGTTACCATAAGAAACAATATAAAACTTTTTTAAAAAATTAAATGAATAATGATCCAATTCCCAATAGAAATCATACATGCTTTTTAATTTTACGCTATTACCACCATCATTCGTAAATACAATATTTGTATCACCAACATATTCGGCATCAACATAAATATAACCATTATTTGTATCTTTAAAATTAAATGTTCCACCATTATTTTTTGGGTATTGAAATGCCGTATTTTTAAAAAAATTCATTGAGAAACCAATTTGAGGTAGCCAAGTTACACCCAAATTATTAGTATGAAAAATTTGAGCATTATTTGCTAAAGCAATTGTATTATTTTCATCAATTGGAAATATATTTTGAACAGAACTTCCAAGAAATGATTTTAATTCCCAGCTTTTTCCACCATCAAACGACATATAAATTAAGTTATTTTTCCCAACGCCAATAATTGTATCTTTATTAAAATAATTCAAATTTGTAAAATTTAAATTATTTATGTATCTATCAATTTTATTGTTATTAATTCTGAGTGTTCTTTTATTTAGGGTATCAATTTGAATGAAAAATAAGGAGTCGAGATTGTAATAGTTTTTTAAGCTAAATAAACTATATAGTTTACCATTATATGCTCCAAAAGATGCTCCGTCAGTTTTCTTTAAACTTGCTAATTCATTAATTTTATCATCGATTATATTGTATCTGAATACTTTTGAATCCATAACAAAATAAAATGTATTATTTGTACCTTCAATAATTCTTGTTACTACTTTACAATCAGTACAAACACCAATATCTTTTAAATTTATATTTTTAATGACACCAGATATTCTATTAATAATAGAAATTTTTCCATAACCACTAGATATAATATAAAAATTATTAGTAAGTGCGAAATTGTAATAATTGGTATCAGTTTGAAAGGGTATTTCTTCAATTCTTTCAATGTTTTTGTTATAAACTTGAACCTTGTTTTTTGATAAAAGATAAATTAAATCATTTTGAAATTTTATTTGATAAAAATCTAAGTTACCTAAATAGAATCTATCCCAAGAATTGCCATTATTTGATGATTTAATAATCCAATCATTTGAGGATATCCCATAAAAAGAATTTCCATCATTAGCCATATCAATAATATTTAATGAATCGTTTAATTGAATCTTAGTCCAATTACCACCAAAATTACTTGATTTTAAAATGATTCCACCTTGACCATAAACCAATATATTATTATTGCCATTAATTGATGAACCATTAAAATTGGTTGAAATTCTAATTGTTTCCATTTCATTAATAAATGGAATCTGGGCATAATTTGCTACAGTATTTAAAAACACTGATATATAAATAAAAAAATACCATTTCATAAAACCTCCAAATTTATTAATTACAATGATTGAACAAAAAACATTCTGTTGACCATAGTTGAAACCATAAAGGACTTCCATCAGGAGGCAAAACTGGTTCCCCTGCAGAACAAGGATTGCCCTCAACTTGTTTTGAAACCAAACTATATACAATTTTGTAAGGGATTTGCGAATAATCAGTACACACTTCATAAGTTGTATTACAACTACTTCCTGCACATTTTATGAGACTTAATACGAAGTCATCTCCTATAAACGGCTGATGATTCTTATAGTACCAACAGGTCGGAAATGTTATTTTATGTTCATATTTTTTGGGTATATTCGGATCATCACAAGGAGGATATGAAGAGAAACAGTGAATTTTTGTATCTTCCAACAATTGAGCACTTACATTATCTAGAAGTAATTGTATTGTAGGTTTTGTATTTGAATATCCTGGTAAATAACTAATAGCCATTATTGTAGTATTCAGCGTTTTCAAAGTTTCATCCCAATTGCAACAATAATAAATCAATACAATTTTTGAATTATGTATTATTACTCCATTAATTTCTTCATCCCATTCAATTGTTTTACATGTATATTTTACAGATGAGTTTCCGTCTGGACAATCCCATTCGTAGGCTGCTGGTTTTACATAAACGTAACAAGGAACTGATATTAAGTTATTCGTCAGTAGTAAAAATACTGATATAAATAGTATTTTTAGATAAAACATCTTTTTCATAAAATTTCTCCTAAGTACTTTTAAAATATTTATTATTTATTTTAGTCAAGCACTTTCAGTAAGTGCTTCACATTGCGATAGCATTCTTTTGTCATAAGAAGTATTTATTGGCAGAGATTTTCCTTTCCCGGGGTCTCTGCTATTTTTTTAATATTTACTTAATATAAATTCATCTTTTCATATAAAAATCACACTTATTTTTGAACGCTTAAAAATCTATATGCAATTTAATCAAAATAGTAATAGAATCCAAATTCTATTTTCATTAAAGCATTGATACAAGGCACTTTCCATCGTTACAAATTTCGTTCTTCATTTGATTTTAGAAAAAATGAATTTTTTAATTGTACTTATTCCCAGTTTGTTACATTGATGAAC
>CAIWET010000543.1 GCA_903911805.1 uncultured Ignavibacteria bacterium
AAAAATGAAATAGATTTATTGATTCAAAAAACTGAATCAGTTAGAGTAATTGAGTCAATAGATTTAATAAAAAAAATAATGGATCAACCAAAGGACTCTACTTTTATTTTGTTGAACTATTTAATCGATAAATACCCTATAAAAGAAAGTAAAGTTTTAAATAAAGCACTTAACGAATTATCTACAAAGCATTTTAATGATAAAAATCAATTCTTTTCTTTAAATAATCGTGCAATGAAAATAGCAGAAGATATTGATAATATTGATGCCAAAGCTGAAACTTTAATTTTAAAAAGTAATTATTTCAAAAATAATTTATTTCTTGATTCCGCTGTTTTCTACTGTATTTTAGCTGAAAATTTAATAAAAAATCAAAATATAAACGAGAACACAATCGATGTTTATCATCTTTTGGGTGATATTTATTTTTATCTTTCTCATTATTCTGATGCAATAAATTATTATAATAAAGTAATTGAATCATCGAATAAAACAAAATGGAATGATTGGAGAAAACCTGTTATCTATACAAATATTGCAAATTGCTTTTATTTAGATAAAAATTATAATGAAGCAATAAATTATTATAAAATTGCCGAAGAGGATAAAATTAAATCTAAAACCAGTCAAAATTTCTATTTTGATTACCAATTAGCACATATATATAAATGCTATGCTCGATGCTATATGAAAGCAAATAATTTTGACTCTGCCAGGAAGAATATAGACATTTGTATGAATCTAATAGAAAAATATAATGACATTCCATTCTTTGATTTCTATTCGGTTGCAGGAAAAATATATTTTGATTTGGGATTAGTTCAAAAATCTGAATTATATTTTAATAAAGCTAAAGGGTATTTGGATACTAATAATTATTACAACTTACTTGATTATTATAACGGATTAGCCAGATTAGATTCAACGAATCATTATTTACAAGGCTATTCATATAATAAAAATAAATACATCGAAACTGCCTTTAAAATTTATAATAAGACTAATAAAACTAACGTGCTTCATACCAAGATAATGAATGATAACAATAATTTAAATATTGAATTGAAAAACATGAGTAATCAATTGCTATTGATAGAAATTATTTTATTAGTCATCTCGATTGCATTGATTATATTCTTTTATCTTAGGTTCAAAATAATAAATTATCGAAAATCATTAGTCAAAAGTACTTTAAAAGATCTTCAAATTGATTCAGAATTGTTGCTTTCAGAGGAAAACAATGAGGAGGAATTAATCGAAGATGCTGATTTACATAATACTGAAGATGTCGAATTGGTGGAGCTTGATGAAATTTCAATTAATGAATTTAAAATAATAGCTGATAATATTTTGGATTTTCTTGATAATGGTAAAGATTATCAAAATCCAGAATATTCCATAATTGATTTAGCTAAAGATCTTAACACAAATAGAACTTATATTTCTAAAGCAATTAATATTGAATTCAAACAACAGTTTTTAGTTTTTTTGAATGAATATAGAATTAAGAAAGTTTTACTCTATTTTATTGAAAATAGTGATAAAAAAATTAAATTAGAGTATTTAATTTCTAAATTTGGATTTTCTAATAGAGCAACATTTTCAAGAACATTTAAAAGATATACAGGATTAACTACTACTGAATTTTTAAATAGCTTAAAAAAACAATAGATTTTTGTATAATAGTGTATAAATAATTGCTTTTTTGTCTAATGAAGTAAAACTTTACACGGTGTTCTATAGTTTTTACAAAATATTACATCATACACTTTAATTTTGAATAATTATTTTTTCAAATATCAAAATTATTCGAGGTGTTACATGAAAAAAGTATTTTTCAATTTATTAGTAATTCTAATCGTTGGAATTACTATTTACCCAACTTTTTCAGTTACTCGTTATGTTAAATATAATGCAGGTGGCTCAAATAATGGTGCAAGCTGGGCTAATGCCTATACTTCTTTCCAATCAGCTTTAAACGTGGCAAATAGTGGTGACCAAATCTGGGTAGCTAAAGGCACATATAAACCAAGCTATGATTATGGAAGAGGTGGTGGTTCAAGATACTACCATTTCAGAATGAAAGAAGGAGTAGCAATTTATGGGGGATTTGCCGGGACAGAATCAGCTGTTAGTGACAGAACTAACTTTGGCGAAGGCGGCACAAATGAAACTATTCTTAGTGGAGATTTAAATGGTGATGACAATTATGGATCAAGCCCTTGGTTAAACTTAAGTGACAACTGTTATCACGTTTTTTATCGTACAAACGCAATGCTTCCACAACTAACGTCAGCGGCTAAACTTGATGGCTTTACTATTATGGGAGGTAACGCTGATGGTAGTGGCGATGATAACAATGGAGGTGGTATATTTAATACTTTCAATGCTCCCGAATTTGAAAATATTGTTTTTAAAAATAATAATTCTGGAAATTGTGGTGGAGGTTTTTATAATTCTTATGGTTCAAAAAAAATCACTAATTCAACTTTTAAATATAATAAAGCTACTAATGCCGGCGCTGGATTATTCAATGGAGAAACCTCAAATGTAATAATTACAAATTGTATTTTTACTAATGATTCTACAGGACAGTGGGGTGGTGGTGGAGGTATTAAAAATTATGGTGCCACTAATGCGATTATTACAAATTGCATATTCTCAAATAATTTCGCACATGCCGGTGGTGGTTCTCAACAATCTTATAGCTCGCCAACATATAACAATTGTTTGTTTACTAATAATCGTGCAAATTATGGAGGTGGAATTTATGGTGAAAATGGTGGGTATACAACTACTATTAATAATAGTATAATTTGGGGTAATATTGCAGCTATGGTAGGATCTCAAATTACAATGAGTAATATAGTAAATATTAATAATTCTTGTTATTCAAATTATAATGTTGTATTTCCGAAAGATATTGTGCTTGATTATTGTTGTAGTCCACCACCTCAATTTAATGCAACTAATTGTATAACAAGTAATCCGTTGTTTCTAAATGCTAGTTCAGGTGATTTTAGGATTGGTCCATTATCACCTTGTAAAAATACAGGAAATAATGCTTATAATTCTGAGTCCTATGACATCAGAGGTCAAAGCAGAATTCAACAAACAACAATTGATATGGGAGCTTATGAATTCACTTCAGGAATTGATTTATCAGCTCCAGTATTAACTTCTACTACCGCTGCTAGCGCAATAACAAGTAACGCTGCTGCTTCAGGGGGTACAATAACTACTGATGGTGGAGTTAATATTGATCATAAAGGAGTTGTTTGGAGTACATCTTCAAATCCTACTATAGCGCTATCAACCAAAACAGATAATGGAACTGGGACGGCAAGTTTTATTAGCAATCTAACAAATTTATCTTATGCAACAACATATTATGTAAGAGCTTATGCAACAAACTCAATTGGAACTGGTTATGGAAATGAAATTTCATTTACCACATTAAATATGGTTGCACCAAGTGTTGGAATTGCATCTATTTCATTGAATGTTGATCAAAATGGCAGTAATTGGGACGATAACAATTCAGACAATTCAAATGCATCTGTTCCTACTAATGGAGGGTCACCTTCAGGTGATGCTACTGACAATGATTTTGGCAATCATCCAACTTGGACTTTCGATGGTTCGAATGATTGCTTCCAATTGCCATATAATAATAATTCTGGAAGATTGAATAATAATAGTCCAAAATCCTTATTCGTGTATTTTAGAACAAATTTAAATACTTCTAACAGACAAGTATTATTAGAATTAGGTGGTACAAATTCAGGATTTAATGCATATATTTATAGTGGTAAAGTTTGGGTGGGAATATGGAACTCAACACAAAGAAGATATTTCTCAACCAGTATATCTAATGGAACCAATTACTTAGTATCAGCTGAATTTAATGGTACAAAAGTAAGAACCTCTCTAAATGGATATTGCTCAAGCTCAATGTTATTTAGTGGATTTGCCACCAACTCAAATACTAACGGAATTGGAGCATCAATTAACGGAACTCGTTATATGGATAATACTTCTAGCACAGGATTGTCATCATTCTTGAATGGTACTGTTGCAGAAATTCTTATGTATAATACTTGCGATATGGATTTAAGAGAATCAATTGTTGAATTTATAGATACCAAATATAGCACTAATTATTCATCAAATTATACAGCATATTTCGGTAAAGCAACAGCTGAATCAGATTGGATTGAATATGAAATGGATGTAAGCCCATTTGATAATAATGACAATATTGAAAGTAAATTAGAAGTATATAAATCACAAAAAGACTTGATGATTAATCTAAACTTAGATGAATCAGAAAATATTGAGCTTGCAATTTTTGATATGAACGGAATCAAAGTAGGTACAATTTCAAATAGTGAACTCAAAAAAGGAATTAATAATTTTACATATTCCACCGAGGGTTTAATAAGCGGAGTATTTTTGGTAAGAGCAATTGGCCTGAACGTGAATGAATCAGTAAAGATTAATATAATAAAGTAAACCTCGAATATATTTTTTGAATAGATTTTTATTGATTTGTTAAGAAGGATTGCCCCCCAAAAAAGGGCAACCTTTTTTGTTTGATAAGTAATGAAAATATATAAT
>CAIWET010000544.1 GCA_903911805.1 uncultured Ignavibacteria bacterium
GGAGAAGACCAAATTATTTTTTTATTGGTTCATCAGAAATTAATTCATCAACTCTTACATTCTTTAATGCTCTTAATTTTTTTAAACTAATTGGAGGTAATTCCTCTCCTTTAATTAATGCATCAAGTTCCTCTCCATCTAAGATTTCTCTTTCAAGTAAAATTTTAGATGTTCTATGTAATAAATCAACATTCTCTCTTAAAACTTTTTCTGCAATTTCATAAGAATTATGAAGTAATAATCTAATTTCGGAATCAATTTGCTTGGCTGTTTCTTCACTATGATCTCTTGGTTGTGATATTTCTCTTCCCAAAAAGACTTCATCTTGATGATAAGCGTATTTTACAGGTCCCAATACATCACTCATACCCCAATCGCAAACCATTTTCCTAGCTAATTTAGTTGCTTGTTCTAAATCATTTGCAGCACCAGTTGTTTGATTATTGAAAATTATTTTTTCAGCAGCTCTACCAGCTAATGCTGTTATAATTTTTGCTTCAATATATTCTTTTGACCAAGAATGAGCATCTTCAACTGGAAGATATGAAGTAACGCCTAGTGCTCTTCCTCTAGGAATAATTGTAATTTTATGAACAGGATCATTATGTGGCATTAATCTTCCAATTAAAGCGTGACCCATTTCGTGGTAAGCAGTCATTTCCTTTTCTTTATCAGAAATAACCATACTTCTTCTTTCAATTCCCATTATAACTTTGTCTTTTGCATTTTCAAAGTCATACATAGTTACTTGATCACAACCTCTACGGGCTGCCAATAATGCTGCTTCATTTACTAAATTTGCTATATCAGCACCTGAAAATCCTGGTGTACCTCTTGAGAGCACTTCTAAATTTACATCTTCACTCAAAGGAATTTTCTTTGTATGAACTTTAAATATGCCTTCACGACCTTTAACATCAGGTCTATCAACAACAATATGTCTGTCAAATCTACCTGGACGTAACAAAGCTGGGTCCAACACATCAGGTCTATTGGTAGCAGCAACTATGATAACACCACTATTCTGTTCAAAACCATCCATTTCAACTAAGAGTTGATTTAATGTTTGTTCTCTCTCATCGTGTCCGCCACCAAGTCCTGCGCCTCTATGGCGACCTACTGCATCAATTTCATCTATGAAAACAATACATGGAGAACTTTTCTTTGCTTGTTCAAATAAATCTCTAACTCTGCTAGCACCAACACCAACAAACATCTCAACGAAATCAGCACCTGAGATTGAAAAGAATGGTACATTTGCTTCACCAGCGATTGCTCTTGCTAATAATGTTTTTCCAGTTCCTGGAGGTCCTAATAGTAAAACTCCTTTTGGAATTTTTCCACCTAATCTTTGGAATTTAGCAGGTTCTTTTAAAAATTCTATTATTTCATTAAGTTCATATTTAGCTTCATCAGCTCCAGCTACATCCATAAATGTAACTTTGTTTTGTCCATCATTTAGTAACTTAGCTTTAGATTTTCCAAATGAAAATATTCCGCCTTTTCCGCCACCACCCATTTGCATTCTTTTGAAAAAGAATATATAAATTCCAATCAATAAAATCCAAGGTAAAATATTCATTACAGCATTCCAAAAAGTGCTGTCACTTTCTTCGTATGTCCAAAATACACCTTTAGCAGCCCAAAGTTCTTCAGTTTTTGTATCTACTGCTCCTAATTTTGTTTTAAAGTTTTTAATTTCTCTAAATCTATTATCAATTTGTACTTTGATTGGCTCTTTTAATTCACCGAAAAACTCAAAATCATTAAGTTGAGATTTCTTGATTACAGCAGTTTTAATTCTACCGTCGTTGAGTAATTCAATATATTTGGAGTAAGCAATTGGCCATTCGGGCTTGGGATTTGCATTGAACATCATATAAACAGAA
>CAIWET010000545.1 GCA_903911805.1 uncultured Ignavibacteria bacterium
CCCTTCAAGGGGAGGGATTTAGGGTGGGGTAAGGCGAGAACGATATTATATAACGTAGATTCCTTCTTTTGCAGGAATGACACACGATATTGTTGAACCAGATTATTCGTATCGCTCAGAATTTCTATATAAAAACTACACAGACAAGAATGTCTGTGCTACTTTTTCAAGTCCCTCCCTTCAAGGGGAGGGATTTAGGGTGGGGTAAGGCGAGAACGATATTATATAACGTAGATTCCTTCTTTTGCAGGAATGACACACGATATTGTTGAACCAGATTATTCGTATCGCTCAGAATTACTATATAAAAATTACACAGACAAGAATGTCTGTGCTACTTTTTCAAGTCCCTCCCTTCAAGGGGAGGGATTTAGGGTGGGGTTAGGCGAGAACGATATTATATAACGTAGATTCCTGCTTTTGCAGGAATGACACACGATATTGTTGAACCAGATTCTTAGCATCGCTCAGAATGACTTTTAAAAAATTCTTACAACGCTCTTCAAGTCACCACTTAAAGTTAAAGTGTGTTCTTCTATTGATAAATCAGTTCTTCCTGAATTTTTAGCTGCAGTTGATACAAATTTTGACAAACCTTTACAACAAGGAACTTCCATTATCACAACAACTGCTTTTTTGGAATTTGAGTTTTGGAAAATTCCAGTTAGCTTTTCGATATATGGATCGGTATAATCTAATTTAGGACAAGCAATTACTATTGCTTTGTCTTTGATATAATCACTATGCACATTTGCTGAAGCAACTGGTCCACAAGTGGACATTATTACAATTTCTTGCTCTTTAAAATATGGTGCATCAGGTCTGACCAAATGCAATTGAATTGGCCATTGCTTTAATTCAGAATTATTTCTTTCTTCAGAATTATTTTCTACAATTGGAGATTCTTCTTTCGGTCTTGCAATTACTTGCATTAGCGAACCAGGGCAGCCACCACCTGTGTTTTGTGGTGTTGGTTCAGCCTTTTTAACAATTTTAATAGGTACTGGAATATTGAACTCATTTAATACATCAACAGCTTCATTGAAAAAGTTCATTTCATTATGTTCGATCAAATGCATTAAATGTGCTTTTAGAACAGCTGTTGGCTGATTTACCAAGTATTCGATTACTTTACGCTCATTATATGGCTCAGCTTCACGCTCTTCAATTTGAATAGCATCTAATGGGCAAGTTCCCAAGCAAGCCCCTAATCCATCGCAAAATAAATCGGAAATTAATCTTGCTTTGCCTTCAATAATTTGAATTGCACCTTCTTTGCACGATGGAATGCAAAGCCCACAACCATCACATTTTTCTTCATCTATCTTTATTATCTGTCTTAACATATTTTTTCTCCATTTTTTTATAATCAGAATTCAAAGTCTGATTACAAAAATAAGACTTTTTTGTTCTATAACCAAGTTTTATTTTAATAATTCAAAAGAATAAGTTATTTTTGTAAATATATTTATTTAATCAAATTGTTTATGAAAAATGACTGTTATATTTTCGAAAAAATGTGAATTAGCTCTTCAAGCTGTTTTGTATCTATCAACTCAGGAGCCTGAATTAGCATTTAATGCTGGTGAAATTTCAGAAAAAATTAAAGTACCTAAAGAATTTGTTTCTAAAGTATTACAAACCCTTACTATTAATGGTATAGTGGGTTCAAAAAAAGGAAAATCTGGTGGTTTTTTTCTTGCAAAAGAAGCAAAAGAAATCAAATTAATAGATATTGTAATCGCAATTGACGGCTTGGAAATGTTCCATCAATGTGTATTAGGTTTTCCTGGATGCTCCCAAGAAACCCCTTGTCCAGTTCATAATACTTGGGGAACAATCAGAGAAAATACTTACAATATGTTAAATTCACATACATTGGAAGACCTTAAAGAACAAGCAAGGAATAAAATTGGATATATTAATATGTTCTAATATTAGTTTGAAAAATAAATTATTTCCATTTGCACCTCATAATTTCTATTTTATTCCGTCAAGTAATCATTATAAAGAATAAAATAAGAAATGCTAAAATATTTAAAAAATAAATTTCGAGATAAACAAGAGCCAAGCTTAACAGCCATTGAATGGTGGCGTTATATTGGACCTGGGATGATGGTTACTGTTGGGTTTATCGATCCCGGGAATTGGGCTTCTAATCTTGCTGCAGGAGCAGATTATGGCTATTCATTGCTCTGGATGGTAACTTTATCAACTATAATGCTAATTATCTTGCAACATAATGCAGCCCATTTGGGAATTGTTTCTGGATTATGTTTGTCTGAAGCTGCAAAAAAATACCTTCCTTCATCAATTTCTAATATTACTCTAATTTCTGCGGTAGTTGCCGGAATTTCAACAGCTTTTGCTGAAATTCTAGGAGGAGCAATTGCAATTCAAATGCTCTTTGGAATTCCTTTGAAAATTGGTGGAGCAATCACATTAGGATTTGTGGCGTGGATGCTATATACGAATTCATATAAAAAAATTGAAAAATGGATAATTGGGTTTGTTTCATTGATTGGAATTCTTTTCATTTTTGAACTAACACTAGTGAATATCGAATGGGGAAAAGCACTCGTTTCGTGGGTTAAGCCAAGCTTTCCAGATGGTTCAATGGTAGTAATAATGTCTGTTTTGGGTGCAGTTGTAATGCCGCACAATTTATTTCTACATTCTGAAGTAATTCAAAGTAGGCAATGGAATATTCACGATGAAAAAACTATTAAATATCAATTGAAATATGAGTTTTACGACACTCTTTTTTCGATGATTGTTGGGTGGGCAATTAATAGCTCAATGATTTTATTGGCTGCTTCCACTTTTTTTATTAGTAATGTTCACGTTAGTGAACTTGGTCAGGCACAGAAATTATTGGAACCATTAGTTGGCAATATTGCTGCTGTGATATTCGCAATTGCTTTGCTTTTTGCAGGTATCTCATCAACAGTAACAGCTGGAATGGCGGGGGGGAGCATAATTGCAGGAATGTTTGGAGAGCCTTATGACATTAAGGATAACCATACAAAACTTGGAGTTGGGTTTATTCTCTTGGTATCTTTTATCTTGGTGATTTTAATTGAGAATCCTTTTCAGGGATTAATCTATTCTCAAATGTTATTGAGCATTCAGTTGCCAATTACAATCTTTTTGCAAATCTATCTTACTTCTTCTAAAAAAGTGATGGGTAAGTTTGCAAATAATACAAAAGAATCAATTTCTCTTTGGACAATCGGTTTAATAGTAACAGCACTTAATATTGCTTTATTGGTAAGTTTTTTGTAAAGGATTTGAAAAATTAAGTATGAAAAATATAAATTTCAGCAGGATTCATTTCGTTTGGATTTTATTTATCCCGTAGGGAATATATAAGCCCTAAAGGGGTAAAAGATTTAAGATTAATGAATATTTGTTTTTGCTTAATGGAAAAAAAGGACG
>CAIWET010000546.1 GCA_903911805.1 uncultured Ignavibacteria bacterium
AATTTTGGCCTTTCGAAATTAGTTTTAAATGTATTTATATCTGACCAATTACTAGTATCAGAAGTTCTGTAAGACCTAACTCTCCAATAATATTTAGTATTATTTAATAAATATCTTGAAGCGTCAAAGCTAGTTCCTGCTTTTGTATTATTAATTGCTAAATCCAAAAATTCTTGATCTTTTGATACTTGAAGCCAATTATTTGAAAGTTTATCAGATACAACCCATTTAATTGAGTCTGCTTTGTCAAATGCATTTTCATTATTTATTGGGAAAATCAATTGTGGTTTTGGCAAAACAGTATGAAATAGTGTTGTTTGAGACCAAGCAGATGTATCAACTTGATTTATTGCTCTAACTCTCCAGTAATAATCTTTGTTTTCTAAATGACCATCATAAGTAAATTCATTTTTCAGTAAATTTGTTTGATTTTGGACTAAATCAGTAAAAGCTGAATTATTGGATATTTGAATTTGATAATATTTTGCACTTTGTAATTTATCCCACTTGTAGGTAAAAGACTTAGGCAAAGAATATTGATTATTTTTTGGATAAATTACGGTTTGGGTTCCTAGAACTTTGGTTCCGATGCAAAACTCTCCAAATCCAGTGATATTAGCGGTAATATCATTAGCAGTCTGACTGAATGTTGTTGGTAATTCAGTAAATATTCCTTTACTTTCTCTGTCCCTAAAATAAATAGCTAATTTTGAACCAGATTTAATACCAGTTAAACCGCTTAAATTAATAAAAATTTTACCTTCAATATGGGTTAATCCAGCGTTTGATACTACCCATCTATATGGCAATAAACCGGTAAAAGATGTATCCAAGAATCCAGCTTCTGGAGGTGCGTAACTGTGTTTTTCAACAGAAGTTTTACTAGATCCAGCAATACTAGTCATTTGAATTTTAACACCTGTATTCTCGTTAGTTTCGTTAAAATCATAATATCCATTGGCATTAATTAATTTAGTAACGTCAGCAATTTTATCGGTTACTCTAAATGCCTTGTAAATTAGAGAATTATCTGTTGAAAACATTTCAAATGTTTTTGTTAAATCAGGTCTAACTTCTGTAATTCTATCGCTCCAATTTACTATTGTATTGCCATTAGGTAGTCTTGAAACGCTTCCCATAGCAGCAGTTAAATTACTGCTAGGATTAATATACTCCCATACCTTTCCTGCAGTTTTAGTTGTCGCATTTATTGAATATTCAACTGCTCTTGAATATGGTTGAGGCTTCATATTTCCATTATCAAACATTAGTAAATTACCATTGGATAGTAAACTTATTGAATGTTGATGAGAGAATCCTTGAAAATTATCCCTAGTATCATTTGTAAATTGAAACTCATTATTCGCGCAGGTTGTTCCACCAATTCTATACATAAATGCACCAGTGCTTTTATTGATTTTGGAAACTTCGTCCAAATGTCTTACGCTCACTAGAATATTTCCATCAATATCTTCGTACATTGAATTAATATGTGTAAAGTCAATGTTTTCTTGTGATAAATCTATATCTTCAGTTACGTCAGTAATGTTATAATGATCTCTTGCGTGCCACATCCAAAAAACAGAACCAGTACGATCAGTTTCTACTAATACATTTGCCATAACATTAGCATTAACGTGACCTCCTTGGACTATCTGACTCATATCTTTTGTATAATATTCATAATATAATATAAGATAATGTCCATTATTAAGAACAATAACATCGTGGAAATCTAAGTCTAAACCAGTTGTATATGGAATACTATCAATTTTAATATTATTATTATTTCTAACATACATTTTATTTGTTGCTGATTCTAATGTATTCCCGTTCTTCAATAAAGCATACTGTGAATTTACGCCAACACCTGAGGAATCAATGAATCTTCTAGAGCCATAATTATCAAAGAGCATAAAGTAACTCATTTCAATTCTTACATAACCTGGTGCTGGATTATTCAAATAATCAACAGTCCAAGAAGTTGGCGCAGCATCAATTTCGTGTATAAAAGGGGCGCAAAAAAATAAAAATATCAATGATATGATTCTAAACTTCTCTTTAACAATTTTTATGCTGCTTTTTAACATATATACTCCATTTTACTTTACTTAGAAATAAGCAATCTGCCGTAAATTCTTTCTGAATCTAACTGAGTAGAAAAATAATATAAACCATTGCTTAAGTTTTGAGGTTTCCAATTCACTGTTTGGAAACCACTTGAAATTTGATTATCAAAAATGGTGCTAATTTCATTCCCTAACAAATCAAGTACCTTAATTTGTAGTCTGCCACCTTTTGATGATTTAACTTCGAAATTGGCATTTTCATTTGCCGGATTTGGAAATACCCTTATTTCTGTCAAATTTGACTGAATCAAGTCGTCTATTCCACTGAAATTATTTAAAATCGTGAATGTTTCATTACTTTCATCAATAACGCTATTATCTAATAGATTTGTAATTCTGATTTTATAATTTGAATCTGCAACTATAGTACTTGGAATAATCCATCCGAATGCACCAGTATAACTCATCAAACTATCTGCTATTAATAATTGTTTCACGCCATTTTTAAATAATTCAATTTTTACTTTTGTTAATAAATTATGATTCCAATGAATATAATTTATTGATGAATCCTTCTTTAATTCTTCCCCACCATTTGGTGAAAGCACCTCAATATATGGATTTGAAATAGTAAATTCTCTAACATCTGACCAAGCACCTTTTCCAGTAGCATTATTACAAGAAACTCTCCAATAATATTGTTTATCTTGCAATAAGTTTGTTAGTTTTAGAGAAACAACATTAGTGTCATTAAATTGATATTTTATATTTTTAAAATCTTTATCTTCAGCAATTTCAATATTAGAAGAATTAAAATAACCTTTAGGACTCCAATTTAACTTTATTTCATTATTTTTATTAAATTTATATTTATCAGTTGGGTAGACTAAAAAAGGTGCAGCTAACAATGGAAGGTTTTCACCTCTTGTTAATATAAATTCTCCTTCTTTGTCAATTATTACGGATAATTCATTGTTGGTCGGATTATAGTTTGTTTTTAATTGTCTAAAATAACCATTTCCAATCGTGTCTCTTTGCATAACAACAATTTTCTCGGGATATTTTATCCATTCCATATTCGAAATATTTATTCTTAATTCTGCCTTAAATGAGTCAATTTGAGTGGTAGATAATTCATATTTATATGGAAAAACGTAAGGAGCTGTCGAAGAAAATTTAGGGTATTTTGGAGCATTATTATATTTTGCAATTGTTGCAGAATTATACATAAATCCTTCCATTTCAGAAAACACCATTTTTGTATTCGTAATTTTATTAGCCAAATCAAACTTATAAGTATTTCCGGATACAAGCTCATTCTTTGTAACTTTAGCAATTGGTGATCCAATTATCTCAGGGAATTTTAATGCTTTAAAAGTATAAACTCCAGCAGGCAAACCAACTTCAAATTGAGTTTTTCCATTTGAATTAACTTCTGTAAAATCACGTTTAAGTGTTGACGTATTATTTCCCCAACCGATTAACGTATTGCCGTTTTCTAATTTTTGTACACTACCAGCTGATGAAGTGAAAATCAATGTTGATGGTTGATAATCCCAAGCCCAGGTAGCTGTTTTATTAGTTTCGTCAATTATATATTCAACCCCTCTGGATTGTTTTATATCGTGTTGATCTCCGTTGTCAAAAATAGAAATATTTCCATTTGAATGAAATCGAATATCGTGTTGCATTGAAAAATAAAATGGGGATTTTTCGGCTTTATCATTTAAAATGGTAAATTGATTATTTTTGCCACCAAGTCTCCAAATTATAGCACCAGTTTTGCTGTTTATTTTAGTGATTTCAGATAATAATCGATTGGATAGAATATAATTTCCATCAAAATCAACATCAACTGAGTTGAAATTCGAATAAAGAGTTGTTACATTCAAGAAGTCATTTATTGGTTGATAAGTATCTTCTACTGGAATATAATCCCAGGCTCTCCATTGAAAAACTACTTTTTTATTGATATCCATTTCAACTAAAACAGCACCAGCAACAACTGCATTTGGATTGCCACCTTTCACTACTTTTGACATATCGATATTATATGGTTCAAATGAAGTGTAAAGATAATGACCATTTGGTAAAATCATTGATGAATGTGGTCCTGGTACAAATCCATTACCTGATATGATAGAATCGATAGTATTCAATGAAGTATCAGCAATATAGATTTTTGCTTCGCTATATGCTTTGAAATAATTTTTAATTGCTTGATTGTAAATAATTAAGCCATTTGATTGAACAGCCAAGTTTGATATGTTTGAAGGAGTTTTTTTATATTTTTTTATATTTCCAGATGTATCCATCATTGCAATATATGTTCCAAATCCTTTTCCACTTACTCCGTAGAGAATATTTCCTGGAGCTGGTGAATCCTTAACCAAAATTGTAGGTTTGGGAAAGTCACTTGGAAGCGAATCAAGAGGTATAAAATCTTGAGCTTTTAAATTTAATCCTAAAAAAATTATAAGAAAAATTAGTACCAAAGTCTTCATTTTAAAACCAAAAAATAAAAAAAACACTTTCACAATAATTATTAACACTATAGTTGTAAAAGTGTTTTATTCGTATTTTTG
>CAIWET010000547.1 GCA_903911805.1 uncultured Ignavibacteria bacterium
AAGAATAAGGTATTTTTATTCAGGAAGAAGTGTATTTTAGGTTATTTATTTATTCTCTTCGAAATACCAACAACTATGAATAGATTATTCATCCCTCTATTAGGTTTCATTACATTGGCATTGGAAATATGGCGAATTCGGAATTCTGTTTCTAACATCCAGTTTCCGAATATTTTATTGCTTAAACCAATTGCCAGATTATCAGAAAAAATAAATCCATGAGCTTGTCTGTCGGTTGCAATTGTAATAAAATGAGGGCCAGAACCTAACTGACTATAAAAGAATGAATTCTCTCCGATCTTATACTTATATCTTAAAGCCACATTAATGCCAAATTCAAGTTCTTTAAGCTTTGTATCCAGAAAAATCGGATTAAACTGAGGTTCAAACATGATCCACCATTTTCCTTTTTTTTCTTTTTTGGTAAGTTCCCAACCAAAATTGCCCATCAGCAAAAGCGGTTTGTAGTTTTTTCCTTCGGGAAGTGTAACACTATAAGTACTTACACCAATTTTAAATCCTTTTTCAGAAAAGAAATTCTTAGGCGTTTCTTGACTTTTAGCATTAAATGAATTTAGAAATAATACAAGAATGATAATTATTTTAACCGCAGAGAACGCAAAGGATTTCGCAGAGAGCCGCAAAGACTTAGAACAGTAATTTTTAAATATTAGCATCAAGTAGTTATAAATTATTTGCAATTCTTTTTAAACCATCTATTAAGCGTAATACATTAAAGTTCATAAGCAATCCGAGTTTACAGCCAGATAATTTTAAATAGGTAATAACTTGTGCTGTATGGATATCATTTAATGCTTCAATTGCTTTTAGTTCAACCACAACTTTGCCTTCAACAAGCAAATCCAAACGGTATCCGATTTCTAATTTTACTTCATTGTAAATTAAAGGTAAAGCTTTTTGTTTTTCAACTTTTAAACCTGATTTCTGTAATTCATAATAGAGACATTCAAGATAAGAACTTTCTAATAAACCTGGACCAAGTGCTTTATGAACTTTGATTGCACATCCGATTACCCTTTCTGAAATCTCATTTTCAGTCATAATATTACTTTTCTGATTTTTAAACTCTGCGGCTCTCTGCGAATAAAACTCTGCGACCTCTGCGGTTAAAAAATTAAATTTTAGAAATCCAATCAGTTAATTCCCCTAAATTCATAGCAGGAATATCCAGTTTGTTTTTCTTACGGAATCCGTTTAAGTCGTTGAACAACTTATTAATATTGGCTTCTTTTAATGCTGACAATGTATTAAAACCTGCTTTTCTGATATGCTGAATCCATAGTTCAGGAACGCCAATTGCTGCAAATTCTTCATCAGTTGATTGAACTGCTTTCTTTTCGGGACGCATTTGTGGAAAGAAAAGTACATCCTGTATAGAGTTTGAATTGGTCATAAACATTACCAATCTATCTATTCCGATACCCATTCCAGAAGTTGGTGGCATTCCATATTCCAGAGCACGCAGGAAATCCTGATCGATAAACATCGCTTCATCATCTCCTTTTTCGGAAAGTTTTAACTGATCCTGAAAACGTTCTCGTTGGTCAATCGGGTCATTCAACTCGGTGTAAGCATTTGCCAGTTCTTTTCCATTTACAAAAAGCTCAAAACGTTCAGTTAATTCAGGATTATTGCGGTGTTTTTTGCAAAGTGGCGCACGGTCCACAGCCACAGGGCCATGGCCGAGCCGAGGGCGCAGGCGCCGGTGCCGGGATGGGTGGCGGCGAGGGCTTTGAGGTCCTTGATCCACCCTTCGAGCTGCACGATG
>CAIWET010000548.1 GCA_903911805.1 uncultured Ignavibacteria bacterium
AAAAATAACAAAAAAATGGAAGATTCTAAAAGACTAGAAGAATTTGAAGCCAGGATTTCAGCAGGCGAAAAGATTGAGCCTAAAGACTGGATGCCCGAGGCTTATCGCAAGCAGCTAATCAGAATGATGAGTCAGCACGCTCATTCTGAGGTAGTTGGAATGTTGCCAGAAGGCAATTGGATTTCTCGTGCCCCAAGTTTAAGAAGAAAACTAATTTTGCTTGCTAAAGTGCAAGATGAAGGCGGACACGGACTTTATTTATATAGCGGAACTGAAACATTAGGCATCTCTCGCGAAGAAATGCTAGATATGCTTCATACAGGCAAAGCAAAATATTCGAATATTTTCAATTACCCATCACTTACTTGGGCTGATATTGGAGTTATTGGCTGGTTTGTTGATGGTGCTGCAATGGTTAACCAAACTATGCTATCACGTGGTAGTTATGGTCCTTATGCTAGAGCAATGAAAAGAATTTGTGCTGAGGAAGCATTCCATAATAGACAAGGTTATGAATTAATAGCTCAACTTTGCAATGGCAATGAAGCTCAAAAGAAAATGGCTCAGGATGCAGTTAACAGATGGTGGTGGCCTTCACTTCAGATGTTTGGTCCTCCAGATAGTAATTCTCCTAATTCTGCTCAATTAACCAATTGGAAAATCAAAACTGAAACAAATGATCAGTTAAGACAAAAATTTGTTAATATGACTATTCCTCAAGTTCATTCAAGAGGTTTATCAGTTCCAGATCCTGATTTGAAATACAATGAAGAAACTAAAAATTGGGAATACGGAAAAATCAATTGGGATGAATTCTGGGAAGTTGTAAACGGAAAAGGTTTTATGAACAAACAGAGACTTGACGTTAGAAGAAAAGCTCACCAAGATGGTGCCTGGGTTAGAGAAGCTGCAGAAGCTTATGCAAATAAACATACAAATAATTAATTTTGGATATAAAAATGGAAAATAATAAAGAAACTCAATGGAATCTTTGGGAAGTTTTTGTTCAAACAAAAACTGGTGCACCTCACGAACATTGGGGCAGTGTGCACGCTCCTGATGCTGAATTAGCATTACAAAATGCAAGAGACGTTTATGCGAGAAGACAAAAATTATGGAGTGTTTGGGTTGTTCCTTCTAATGCAATTATTGCAACTAAATTGGACGACAACGAACCTTTCTTCGATCCTCAAGATGATAAAGTTTATCGCCATCCATTATTTTATAAAATTCCGAAAGGAGTTAGTTTAGATGTCAGCTAATTTGTTTAATTATTTGCTTAAATTAGGCGATGACCGCGTAGTAATGGGTCAACGTATGGCAGAATGGTGTGGAGTTGGTCCTATTTTAGAAGAGGATGTTGCTTTAACAAATCTCTGTTTAGATTTTATTGGTCAAGGAGTTTCATTACTTGGTAAAGCTGGGGAAATTGAAGGACTAGGCAGAAATGAAGATTCTCTAGCATTTTTTAGAGATGATATGGAGTATAAAAACACTTTATTGGTTGAACAACCAAATGGTGATTTTGCTCAAACAATTGCAAAATTATTCTTTTTCTCAACTTTTGATATTATCTTCTTAAATGAGTTAACAAAAAGTAAAGACGAATATTTAACTGCTTTTGCAATTAAATCTTTAAAAGAAGCAAAATATCATTTCAGACATTCTTCTAATTGGTTTTTGAGATTAGGTGATGGAACTGAAGAAAGTAATACAAGATTGCAAAATGCTATTGATAATTTATGGTTATTTACCGATGAACTTTTCGATATGGATGAAGCTGATTTAGAATTAGTTAATTTAGGTATTGCTGTTGATTTAAATATCGTTAAAGCTCAATGGTTAGAAAAAATGAATGAATTCTTTACTTTATCAAAAGTTAAACCAACAAATCCAGATTGCTTTATGATTAAAGGCGGAAGAAAAGGTATTCATACTGAACATTTAGGCAAGATGCTTGCTGAAATGCAAATATTACCAAGAACTTATCCAGACGCACAATGGTAAAAATAGATAAAGAGACTGCTTTTAGCATTCTCGAAAATGTCAAAGATCCTGAAATACCCTTATTGAGCATTATCGATATGGGTATTTTGAGGGATTTTTATTATGATAATAATAAAGCAATTGCAGTTATTACACCTACTTATTCTGGTTGTCCAGCTATGACTATGATAAGTGATATGGTAAAAGATGAATTAGTAAAAGCTGGTCTAGAGAATGTTGAAGTCATTTCTCAGATTAGTCCTGCTTGGACTACAGAATGGATGAGCGAAAAAGCAAAATCTAATTTAAAAGCTTCTGGAATTGCACCTCCTATTAAGATGCAAATGACCGAACTTTTTAATATCAAGTTCAATGATGACAAAATTGAATGTCCTTTTTGCAATTCTAATAACACAAAAAAGACAAGCGAATTTGGTTCAACTGCTTGCAAATCATTGCATTATTGCAATGAATGCTCACAACCATTTGATTATTTTAAATGTATTTAAATTTGGAGAATTGTGGAATTTAATTATATAATTTTTAATATTACTGATAAAGTTGCGCGTATTTCACTTAATCGCCCCGATGTCTTGAATAGTTTCAATCGCGAAATGGCAAGTGAGTTTCTTTATGCATTGAGAGAATGCGAGGAAAACAAAGATATTCGTGTTGTTGTTATTTCAGGCGAAGGAAAAGGATTTTGTGCAGGACAGGATTTAAAGGAAGTTTTGCCAAAGAGTCAAGGAGAAAAAAGAGATCTTGGAGAAATTGTAAGAACTCAATATAATCCAATAATTAAAAAAATCAGAGAGATGCACAAACCTTTAATTGCCTTAGTAAAAGGTGTGGCAGCTGGTGCAGGTGCAAATTTAGCATTAATGTGCGATTTTGTTATTGCTGATGAAAAAGCTTCATTTATTCAATCTTTTAGTAAAATTGGATTAATCCCGGATAGCGGGGGAACTTTCATTTTACCTAGATTAATTGGTATGGCAAGAGCAACTGAGCTAATGTTTTTGGGTAATAAACTAAATGCTCAAAAAGCCTTTGATTGGGGACTTATCTACAAAGTTTGCTCTAGCGATGATTTGGAAAATGAACTAAATAATTTAGTAAATTCTTTAGCAGAAATGCCAACTTACGGTTTAGGATTAACCAAAAGTTTATTAAATCAATCTTTTAGTAATGATTTATGGACTCAATTGGAGTCAGAAGAATTATCCCAAAAAGCAGCCGGATATTCTTATGATTATAATGAAGGAGTTAGTGCTTTCATCGAAAAAAGACAACCAAATTTTAAAGGAGAATGAGTGATGAATGAATTGAAAAATATAACTGTAATTGGCGCAGGAACTATGGGTGCCGGAATTGCTCATTTTGCAGCAATGAATGGTCATTATGTTGTTTTGATTGATATGTTTCCAAAAGCTTTAGAAAAAGCAAAAGAAAATTATATTAAATACTTAAGTAAATTAGTAGAAAAAAGCATTATTACTCAAGAAAAATCTGAAGAAGTATCAAATAACTTAAAAATTTCTGAAAGTCTTAATGATGCAAAGAATTCTGATTTAGTTATTGAAGCAATAATTGAAGATCCAACAATTAAACAGAAATTATTCAATGATTTAGAAGAAATTGTTTCTGATAATTGCATTTTAGCGACGAATACCTCTTCCCTATCCATTGCGTCTTTAGCAGGAAAAAGCAAAGTTCCATCAAGATTGCTTGGTATGCACTTTTTCAATCCTCCAACAATTATGCAATTAGTTGAGATTATTCCATCGGTATTAACTGATGAAAAAATTGCTGAAGTTTCAACTGATTTAATGAATAAATGGGGTAAAACGCCTGTAAGAGCCAAAGATACTCCAGGATTTATTGTTAACAGAGTTGCCAGACCTTATTACGCAGAATCTATTAAAATTCTTGATGAAGGCATTGCCAACATTGAAACTATAGATTATGCAATGAAAGAATTTGGTGGATTTAAAATGGGTCCATTTGAATTAATGGATATGATTGGCCACGATGTTAATTATGTTGTAACCGAAACAGTTTTCAAAAACAACTATTTTGATCCAAGATTTCGCCCTTCAGTTACTCAATTGAGAATGCTTGAAGCTGGACTTTTAGGCAAGAAAACAGGAAGAGGATTTTACGATTATATTAATCCAAAAGAGCTACAAATTGACAAAGACCACGATTTATGCGAAGGTATTTTTCAAAGAGTAATTTCAATGGTCATTAATGAAGCATTCGAAACTATGAGTTTGAATATAGCTACGAAAGAAGATATTGAATTTGCAATGCTAAAAGCAACAAATTACCCTAAAGGTCCATTTGAATGGGCTGAATTATTAGGATATGATGTTGTATTTGAAACTGTAAATCAAATGTTTGAACTTTATGGCGATATGCGATATAGACCAAATATTATGCTGAAGTTTTTAGGCACTTATTCTGAAAATGAACTGGATGAAATCGATGAATAATATTCAAAAAATATTCAATTCTGATATTTTTGCTAATAAATTAGGGATTGAGTTAATAATTGAAAATGAAAAATGGTTTCTAAAAATGACTATTACAAAATCAATGATGAATGGATTGGGTTATGCAAGTAACTCAGTCCTTTTTTCGTTTGCCGAAACTGCATCAAATTTATTAGCAAATTCATTTGGTACTTTATCAATTCCAATCAAATCTGAAATAACTTACCCTTTGCCTGTTAAAGTGAAGGATACAATTACAACAGATTTAGAGATTATAGAACAATCTGACAAATCATTTACAATCGAAGCAATAATCAGAAATCAAAATAAAAAAGTTGTTGGCATATATTTAAGCAACTTTTTTAGAAGCAGTAAAGAAGTTTAATAAAAGAATCTTAAAAAATGCCCAATCACATTTGGCTCTAATAAAATTGTTATAATAATTCCTGCTAAAGCGCCCCAGAAGTGAGCTGAGTGATTTATATTGTCTTGGCTGTACCTAGTACCAAATTGGCAGTACAAGAGGTATAATATACCAAAAACAAATGCTGGCATTCCAAAAGGTATGAACATAATATAAACTTTGGATAGCGGAGCAAATAATATTGAACTAAATAAAATTCCTGAGATTGCACCAGATGCCCCCAAAGAATGATAATTATAATTGTCCTGATTTTTCCAGACTGTTGGTAAGTCAGCAATTATCATACTTCCGAAATAAACAATTAGAAAATTTACTGAGCCAAGAAAATTTGCTTCTGTTTGAAATGCAAAGAAGAAAAATGAAAGCATATTGAACATTAAATGACCTAAGTCAGCGTGAACAAATCCGCTAGTAATAATTTTATACCACTCATTTTTATGCTTAACAGAATAAGGGTGGAGTAACATTTTATTGATGATATTTCCGTTACCATATAATCCATATAGACTTATTGCAATTGTAATTACGAAAATCAGGAGTGCTGCTGGAGAATTTTGTGTCATATTTTATAATTTAGGTTTTTATTAATAAACTTCATAATCTATAGTTTTATTTAATCCTAGAGTTTCATTTTTCTAAATATCATTATAAATATCTATAAATTATCTTTTAACATATCTATTGAAATTCTTTATGTTGTGAAAAGTTC
>CAIWET010000549.1 GCA_903911805.1 uncultured Ignavibacteria bacterium
ATTGATTTACCTGACCTTAGCTGCTCTAAGGCTTTCTTTTGCATTTCTGCATACTGTGCTTCTGTCATTGTTCTGTCCTTTTCTTTTTTTACAAAATTAATTGTTTCTTTTGATTTAGACAGACTTTATTTTACACCCTCTTTTTTTTACAATTTGTCATCAATAATTTTTTAGTTATTTAGATTTATTAACAAAAAACATATTTACTCAAAGTATGAATTAATATTCCTACCATAACATGGTAATTATAAACCAATTCTCAACACTTCCAAATTTTACTCAAAATAGGGTAATCCAAAAGCATGGACTACCCTGATTACTGTTATTTCTTTATTACTATTTTCTTAATAATAAATTTATCACTTTCGCAATCTTCAATTTTTAAGAAATAAACTCCATTTGATATTCCTTCTGTTGAAAATTGGTTTAGTGCATTTGTTTTTACTTCTTTATTAAATAATTCTTCTGATTTTAAAGTTAGTAATTTTACTTTGACTTTTTTACAAATATCTGAATTTACTTCAATATTTAATAATTCTTCAACTGGGTTTGGAAAATATTGAATAGATAAATCAGTAGTGTTTGATTCAGTTGGTTCTTCAAATGAAGGTGATTTTGGATCATTCTTCTGTACTTCTTCCAATATTAAATCTTTAGCACATAACAAACTATCATTTTCATCATAGAAATAAACTGTTACAGTATCTCTACCATTCGAATTTGAAATTTTAGTTTTTGCTGCTTTTTTATCAATAGATAAATCAATATGCTTGTCATTTTTATTCTTTTCAACCTTTTCAATTACTTTTCCATTGTTTTTCTTAGCTGTAATGATTTTCGAAATTTTACCTTTTGTTGTATCATTTTGTTTTGCATAGATGTTGTAATCATTTTTTTGTGTTTTTGTATCAAATATTGTTGTTGAATAAACTTCTAAAGTATTACAACATTCAGAAGTGCTATAAGATAATCTTGTGCATAAATCACATACAGCTATTTTATTTTCACATAATATTGGTGTATTATTTATCAATTTTCCAACTTTACCTTCTAAACAGAAATCACAAAATTCATTAACACAAAATGATCCGATAGTCTTTATTCCAAATGGAACAATATTTTGAATTCTTAATTTAATTTTATTATTGCTAGGAGGTTCAATTAATTCTGTACCTTGCGAATTTGCAAAGTGACTTAATAAATATTCCGAACAAAAAGAATTCACTTCGATTTCAATATATAAATTATCTAAAATACAGTTTGTACTATTAGCAATATTTAAATTATAACAACAAGTATTTGGAAGTGAAAAAGAATTTCTTTCCAGAAAAAGTTGTAAATTAGATGTAAGCTCATCACAAGTTATATTTGGACATAATTCATCTAACATATTATGCTTCACAAATTTTATTATTTTTCCTTGCCCAGGCAATAGTTTTGCGATCAATGAACCATTGGATGGCAGAGTTGTGTCAATCTTATGGTAATATTTAGGGTCTGTAAAGAAGCAAGTATCAGAATTAAAATATGATGTACCAACTCCTAATTCTCTTGCTATAAAATAAGTGCCTTCAACATTTGGAGTAAACGGTATTGTAAGTTCTCTGCAACCTAGACGTTTCCAGAATAAGTTCCTCCAATTTAATGCATTTTTGGGAATACCATAAATATTTGGATAAATTGTAGTTACTTTAACCGCACTATCAAATTCAGCAGTTGAATAGAATTGCATTGAACTATCTTGGCTGTTTGGATTATTAGGGTTGTTTTTTTCAAAAACAAGAGGATCAGTCCTTCGATTTTGTACGCCTAAATAGAAATTATTAGCCATATTTTCTAAGGTATCAACCTTTAATAATGTCAAATCATAAAAACCACTATCGATTGAAGATTCTTGCTCGAAAAATGGCAAGTTGTTTTTAATTCTGTTTAAAGGCCTTGTTTTTATCCTATCAAGTGAAATAAAATCTTTCATTATTGAATCCTGTGCTAATCCTGGTTTCTGCGTATACATTTTTGTATACCCCTTACCAAACCAAGATTGAAGCTCTAAATGCATTAGTTCACCTCCACAATAATTAATAAAGGTGTTTATTTTCCAAACCTCACTTCTCATACTTTTTAAACCAATGTACAGCCTATCACTAGTAACTCCAAGTGTGTTTAGATCTAATAAATTTACTTTCAATTTGTTGTAAAAAAATTGGTCATAAGGAAATTTAATATAATCACCACCCAATGAATCAGAAATCATTAAATTATATTTTGAGGGTAAGTAGTCTTCGTAAATATTTATTTTTAATTTAGGGGCCATTGATAATTGTAATTCATTGGGGGTTTGACTTGATCTTGCTTCTGCACTTGTCTTTAACCAATAAAAAATCCCTTTCGCACCAAATATAATTTGAGAAAAAGTAGAAAGATTTATTTCTTGACCGGTTTTTGGTCTGATTATTAAATTATAAGTTGTGTCTATTGATTTAAAATTCCAAAGACTCTCTAACCAGATATTTGACCACCATTTACTATATAAAAATATTGAATTTTTATAATACGATTTATATAAGTCAAATTCATATTGGAATAATGGTGAAAATGTATAATTAATATTATCAAATGTTTTTTCGAATAAACTATAATTAAAATTTTGGAAAATTGTATCTTGCCCATATAGCTTGGATTCATATCCAGAGTTTAAAGTGTCAATATTTTCATATTCTATTGTAGATGAATTTGGTATTCTGAGTTTATGTCCTTTAAAGCCTCTTAGTAAATGGAAAGTTGAAGAATCTTGCCCAATACCTAAATGCTCAATTGCGTATCTATAATATGGAGCACTATTGTGCCTTGACATTGATGTTGTTGTACTAGTGCCTGCCCAAAACTCTTTTATCCCTGTGGCATATTTATAATGAATAGGAGGGTTAATATTCCCTGCTATATTATATGACAAAGCAATTTCTGAAGTTGCCAATGTATCTACCAGCATATTGAAATATCTTGCTGCTCCCCATTGCAATGGCAATAATTCATCAAAACCGTAAAATCTAAATATTTTTGCATTTTTGCCATTATTAGCTTTTAAGTATTTTGTTTTTGTCCAAGCTAAACTTTGGTTAAATATTGAATCCCTTTTACCAAACATTATATCTCTCGAAACGGGCGTATCGAAGCGAATATGCTGAATTGCTACACTTACCTTACCATAATAGGTTACTTCGACATCTATGCTATCAATATAATGTACGTTGGTTTTAAATGTATTATTCCATTCCTCATTCCAAAATCGGGGATTGTTGTCATAATCTAATGTTCCTGGATTTATATATCCATTATTTTTAAAGAAAGCAGATAAAGTAACACTATAATTAGATTTTGTAAAGTTACTCATCAGCATTCTTCCGGTTATAAAGAAAATGGTATCCTGCAAATCTGTTATGTTAACCATATTTCTATGAGTTCCTCTATAATCATTATTGAAATTTCCAATAATAGCAGTAGTATCTAAATCATTTGGAGGATCTGTATTTGATGGCATTTGCTCAAATTTGATTTGAGAATAAGTATATGAAACAGTATTATTATTTGTAGTATCTATATGTTTCAATCTGTAGGGCAAACGTATTGCAAGAATTGTATCATTTAAATGTTGGCTAAGCTGAGAAGGAACTTCAGCTTTTAAATTTATTGAAACATACCATTGTGTACCATTATATGGCTGGAAATATTTAACATCAGTAATTGAATTTAAATTTTGAATTCTATTGCCCAAAATTATAGTATCGTGGTTTGTTGCATCGTAACCCTCATAGAAAAACCTTTTTCCATCCCAAAGATTTCTTAATACAACTGCTGATGCAGTATAAATACAATCTTTATTTAAAACAAATCTATTTTTATTAGCACCACTCGAAAAAGTATCTCCAACAGCAAAATTATGATATTGAAATCCAAAAACACTTCCGAATTTATCATTCCATCTCGGTCTGAAACTATTTGTAGTTTCTACTGCTATTGTTGGGTCAATATGCATTGATAATCCATTAAGCATCAATGTGTCAACTCTTCCTGTAATAGCTTGATAATAGCCACCTTTTAAATAATTTGGGTCAGCCATCCATTCCATTACATTCATATTGCTGCCTGTATTAGAAAAAAATTTATAATTATTATTTACAAATTCTTCAGGCATATGGTGATATGAATTAATAAATAATGCTTCGTCTAATTTCCTTCCGACTGAACCCCAATTCCAGCCGATTTGGAAGCTATTAGTGTCTAAATTTACGTAATTTACTGTATTTTTATCAAATATCTTAATAGGGTCAATTTTATCTTGGCTTTGCAAAGTATAAAGCATTGCAAATGCAATTATTATTAAAACTATATTTTTCATTTCAAACTCCTATTTGTTAATTATAACTTTATAAGTTTGATTGAAATTATTTGCTGTTAGATTAAGGAAGTAAATTCCATTTACCAATCTGTTCAAATCTATAGAAATTGTATTTGGATCTGTTTGGATGAATTTTGGTATTAGAACAATATCTCCTATTTCGTTGTTAACTGTTATTTTTAGTTCTGCAAGAATTGGTACTTTAATATTTACAAATCCATTTGTTGGATTTGGATAAAGTATTTCCTGATTTTCTTTTGGATTTGTAATGTCTGTTGTAGGGATTCTTAATGAAACTAATGTATTCCCACCAGATGTAGCAATATATCTATCATTCGGAGATAAATCAAGTGTGTTGTATGATGCAGGACCTCTTTGATTTACTAATTTTCCAGTTTCAACTTCCCATTGTGTTAAGTTATCTCCTGAACTACCCTGAGCAACGATTAAATATTTATCATCACTGCTGAATTTTAAATCTCTAATTGAATATGTAGCAAACAAATTAAATTTAGATATTAATTTCATTGTTGGAAATTCATAGATTTCAATCATATCTGTACCAATATAAGAATAACATATATATTGGCCTAAATTTGATAATGAATAAATGTTAACATATTGAAAATTATCCCAATCTTCAATTTTATCATATATATTTCTAATGCTATCTAATATTGTAAAATCGAATAAATTCATTTTCTTATGATATTTGTATTTAATATTACCTTTTGGATCGATTCCATTAAAATATTTATTAGTTTCACTAAACAAAACTATATTTTGTTCTGGTATAAATCCATGAATTCCATAGTAAGACTCCATTGAAGCTGAGTCTTTAGTAATCATTTTAGTTCTAATTATTTTACCGGAAACTAAATCCCAAATTTTAAAACCATTTCTAAAAGTAGCTATTCCATATTTTTGATCCTTAGAAAGAATAAGTGAATTAATTGTATCTTTTGAAATTTCAAAATAAGAATCATCTTTTTTTGTACTCAAATTAAAATAAATTATTTTATTATCTTTTGGAACAATTAAATGTGAATCATCCAAGGAAAAATTAGCAAAATAATTTGCTGGTACAGAATCAAATAATAGTTCACCATTTGTAGAACTATATATTTTATTTGTACCATCAGTTTCGCATAGAATCATTTTTGAATTGTTCGAAAACTTTACCGTATAAATATACGTGGTATTCGGTATATTTTTATACCAGAGCAGGTCAAATCCTGCAAAACTTTGTGAAATTAGTGCTACTAATAGCACCAAGATAAACATTAATTTTTTCATTTTAAACTCCAATATAGTTTACAATACAATTGTAAAAGAAACCATTTTTATTGTTTGAATTTACGGAATATTTTTCACATTATATGTGTATTATTCTTCACAAATTCTTTCACAATTCAAAATTTGATTTAATACTATATAGTTCCTAACAACAATATCAATTTTTGACTAATTTTTGTACCTTTATCAATATAAAATTCAATGGAAAAGTTCCGTAAATCCATAATGAATTTATAATTAATTCTTTCAAATCGTTTGTAAAACTCATTTTTTTTCTTGCTCCCTATTGATGATTTCAGTATATTACACTTATTGAAATTACAATTTCAATATAAGTAAATATTATATAATTCAATAACTTAGGAGTTTTTCAATGAAAAAACTAATCGAAAAAAATGTAAAAAATGATTCTAAAAACACTAATGAATCATTGCCAGAAAATCTGGAAAAATCAACTGAAATTATCACCGATATTTCTCATATAGAAGAAATGAAATCGGAATTAATTTCAGAAGTTGAGGAAGTGTCAAAATTGACACCAGAAAATGATATTACTGATATTACAAAAAATGAAGCAAAAATATCAGATAATTCTCAAAATACTTTAGTGTCAAAATTGACACCAGAAAAAGTTGATGCCAAAATAGAAGCTGAAAGAGTGGTGGAGTCCACTATTCTTGTTAATCGTATATACCGCATAGGGCGTGAAATCGAAAATAAGGAGAAGCTATTACAAAGAAATTATCAAACTTTACAGAAATGGGATTTTGATGATGCTCTTAGACTTCAAAAAATAACCGACCGATTTGAAAATGATAAAATTTCAAAGATTATCGAAATGAAAGAAGATGGTTGTTTAGAAGGAAAAAATATTCTTATCGAATTCTATCAAAGACAAATTGACAGACTTTTAACAGAAATGAAAACCCAAGAAGAGTCTGGAGAACTTGGCGAATTTTCTCCTGAATTCCAAGAATATCTTAATGATAGGACACAAAGATATGAAAAACAAATCTATAACTTAAATAAGAACTACCAACAATATGCACAGGAGAAAAGAGAAATCACGATACCAAAAATAATCGAATCTATCGAAAAACTTAAAGAAGATTTGGTAAACGCCCAAATAGAGGCAGAAGAATACAAAAACAAATAAAACAATCCGAATGGCTGGCTAAACCCCAGCCATTTTTTTTATCAATCAAATTATAGATTTGCAATACTCTTATATAGTGAATCTGAAAGGAAATGATGGTATATGTAATTATTATATCTGTAGTTGTGATAACTGCATTAACTATTGCAACCACTGCCAGTTTTATGGCTTTGAGAGCATTATTTGAAACCTTATAATCTTATATTTATGACAAAAGATTATATAGCAGAATTTAGAGATAAGATAGCTTTGGCAATTTTGCCAATTCTTTTAAAAAAATGTGAGCATTATGAATTTTATCAGATTACAGATCTTAGTTA
>CAIWET010000550.1 GCA_903911805.1 uncultured Ignavibacteria bacterium
AATTTAAACAATTGTTTTATATTTTTATTTTCTATAATTTTACATAACAACTATTTGTAATATATATTTTCTTGCAATATAGTTATTTTATTTTTGTATTAAACTTTAATGAGAAAAAAATTATGAAAGAAGAAATTTCAAAAGCAATGGATGCTCATACTTTATGGAGAGACAAGCTTTTAACAGTAATTGATACTGGCAAGACAGAAACTCCTATAGATATTATTAAAACTGATAACAATTGTGCTTTTGGTAAGTGGATTTATAGCAACGAAATTACTGACGAAATGAAAAAATCAAAAATTTATCATGATATCAAAGAATATCATGCTAAATTTCATATTGAAGCAGCAAGAATTGCTGAATTGGCTTTAAATGGAAATAAAGATATGGCAACATCTCTTTTGCAAAATGATGGAACTTATAACGATTTATCTAAAAATCTAATGCAACTCCTAATTAAATGGAGAAAAGACGCCGCATAATTCGTAACTTTATGATTCTTTTATAATCCTATGAATTTTCTTCGTAGGATTTTTTTTTAAGGAACGGTTACTAAATAATTATCAATCAATCTAGTTTTGCCCAAATAACAAGCCAAAAGAATGACTAACCTATCCCCTGATTTAAATTCTTCTGGTTCGTCAAAATCATCAGATTTAGCAATGGAAGCATAATCTATTCTTATTAATGTTTCTCTTCTCAAAGAATTATGAAGAACCGCATTAATCATTTTCCTGCTTTTCATTCCTTTCATAATTTCTTCTTTAGCCAAAAGCATACTATTGAATAAAATTGGCGCCTTGCTTCGCTCCTCAGGAGTCAAATACACGTTTCTTGAACTTAGAGCCAATCCATCTTCTTCTCGAACTGTAGGGGCTACAACGATATTAATATCATAGCAGAAATCTTTGGTCAATTGTTTGATTACTAATGTTTGTTGATAATCCTTTTGTCCGAATAATGCATAATGAGGTTTTACGATATTAAATAGCTTTGCTACAACGATTGCCACGCCATTAAAATGAGTTGGCCTTTTGGATCCTTCGAATTTTTCAGTAACCTTTTTTAATGAAATTTCTGTAAAATAACCTGATTCATACATCTCAGTGACATCTGGGAAGAATAAATAATCGCAATTATGTGTTTCAGCAATTTTTTTATCTCTATCAAAATCTCTTGGATACTTTCCCAAGTCTTCATTTGGGGCAAATTGAGTTGGATTTACAAATATTGAAGTTACAATAAAATCACCATATTCTCTAGCGTGAGTTATTAAAGAAGCATGACCCTCGTGCAGATAACCCATTGTAGGAACAAAGGCTATTTTTTTGCCTTTTTCTCTAATCGAATCAGAGATTTTTTGCATTTCTTTTATTGTTTTAACTATTTCCATTACATTTCCGTAAAAATTGCACCATCAGAAACTTTAAAATAAGAAACTAATTTATATTGAGATATAACATTTTTTAAATAATTAGTCTCGGTTGTTGTAATAAATGCCTGAGTATCCAATTTATCTATTAATTCGAATACTTTTTGACTTCTAATTTCATCTAATTCAGAAAAAATATCATCTAATAACATAATTGGAGTTTCTGCTTTTTCATTTTTTAATATTTCCAATTCTGCAAACTTCAAGCTTATTAAAATAGATTTGTGTTGTCCTTGCGAGGCTATTTCTTTTGCAGTTCCTGAATTGATAATAAACTCTATGTCGTCTTTTTGAGGACCAAATAAAGTTGTGCCTCTTCTAAGTTCAGCTGTTTTTAATCTTGCAAACTCAGCACGAATAAATTGCTCTAATTTAATTTTATCTGAAATTATTGAAAAATCAATATTTTTATTAGACACTAAATAATTGATTTCGACATTTTCTTTATTTGAAGAGACAAATTCGTAGTATTGCTTATATATTGGAACTAATTCTTTAATAAATTCTGCTCTTTTAGTTATTATTTCTACTGAGGTTTTTACTAAAAAATCGGTTAGAATTTCTAAGGTAGTTTCGTCATACCCATCATAAGAATTTGAGAGAAGCTCATTCCTTTGCTTGAGAATTTTCTTTATTTTCTGCAAATTTTCATAATAAACTTTAGACAATTGCGATAAAATCCTGTCAATAAAACTTCTTCTGTCTTGTGGTGAACCAAAAGTTATTATTTTAAAATCTGGGCTTAATATTACTTGTGGTAGTTCTCCTATTATGTCTTTAGGAGTTAAATTGTCGCCGAAAGTTGATTTAATTTGCTTTCTATTTTTTGCAGAGTAAATGATATTTACAAAATAATCATTTTGAAGATAATTTTTTGAAGTAAGGAAAATCGAGAAATTTTCCTCTCCGAATTTAATCATATTTTGTTCAGAAGTTGGAAGAAAAGATTTTGTAAATCCACAAATCGATATTGCTTCTAGTATAGTTGTTTTCCCAGAACCATTTTCTCCATAAATAATATTTAATTTTGGAGAAAATTCAACTGAAGATGATGAATGATTACGTAAGTTATTAATATTTATAGATTTAATTTGCATTTACCAACCCTAAAAATAACAACTTAATTAATTTATAACTCATCAGCAAATTAAATCATATATAATTTAATTGCAGCAGGAACACTCTCAATTTTCATTGGAAGTGCATACATAGTTTGTCCATCAGCTTCCACTGGAACATCATATCCTTTAATACTAAATTCCTTACATTGATATGTATCAACTCTTGGATGATTAACAAATGAACCGCTAAACATTCCCAAAAGGCACTTAATTATAGCAAATTTATTTAAATCTTTTATAATTGTAATATCTAACAAACCATCGTATGTATCAGCAGCGGGGCATTGTTTAATGCCTTTTCCAGAATATTTGCAAACTCCAACTGCAAAACTGAATACTTTTTCTTTGAAAACTTTGCCATCAATTACATATTCTGCATCAAATGGTTTGGTAGTGAACATTAGGCCTAAAATATGAATGTAATAAGAAAGCATATTAGATTTATGCATCTGTTTATCTCGTTCAACCTTTAGTGAAACTTCTCCATCAAATCCACCACCAAGCATATTAATGAAATAATAAGTGATTGTTTTATTTCCATCATAGAATGTGGTTTTTGCTAAATCGTGGGAAACAAGTTTACCATTTTTTATAACCTCGATAGCTGCTGCATAATCATTTTTGATTCCGTGATGACGAACCCAGTCATTTCCAGTTCCAACAGGAATCAATCCAATAGTAATTTCAGGATCGTTAAACTCAATTACACCATTCACAACTTCATTTAATGTGCCATCACCACCGGCAGCAATAAAATGTCTAAATCCTTTTTGATAATATTCTTTAGCCAATTCAATAGCATTTCCTTTTGAATTAGTAAAGTGAACCTGAAACTTTAAATCATTAGCATTTAAAATTTTTTCGATAATTGGCCAATCTGCTTTACCTTTCCCACTACCTGAAATGGGATTTGCAATGATTATATACTCTTTTGTCATTATTTGAATAATTTAGTTAAAAAATTAGAAACATTTAATAATTTTTCATCTTCAAAGTTGTTCATTTGAACTTGCATTCCAATAGGTAATCCATTTTCATTGAATCCAACAGGAATACTAATAGCAGGTACTCCAGCTAAATTAGCAGAAGTAGTAAAATAATCAGATAAATACATTGCAATTGGGTCTGCAGTTTTTTCGCCTTTTTTAAAAGGAGTTGTTGGGGTTGTTGGTAAAAACAAGAAATCAACCAAATTAAAAATCTCTTTATAATTATCTTGTATCAATCTTCTTGCTTTTTGTGCTTTGGCATAATATGCATCATAATACCCTGATGAAAGCACAAATGTACCAAGCAGTATTCTTCTTTTGACTTCTTCGCCAAATCCCAAAGAACGGGATTTAACAATAAAATCATCATTTTCTTCTAACTGAGCTCTAAATCCATATTTCACTGCATCAAATTTAGCTAAATTAGATGAAGCCTCGGCAGTTGCCAATATGTAATATGTTGGAATCCAGATATTTGAATTTTTTAATTCAATTTCTACAATTTGATGTCCATCTTCTTGTAATTTTGACAAGCATTCTTTATAAGCTTTTAAAACATCTAAATTGCAGCTTTGCATTTCCTGATAAGGCAAAACGCCAATTGTAAATTTATCGTTAGCTTCATTTATTTTATCGAAAGAATTTGTATGTTGAATATCTGAAGTTGTGGAATCCATTTCGTCTTTTCCAGAGATAACATCAATCATCAAAGCCATATCTTCAACATTTTTAGAAAATATTCCAATTTGGTCTAAAGATGATGCAAATGCGATTAATCCGTATCTTGAAATTCTACCATAAGTTGGCTTTATTCCATAAGTGCCAGTAAAAGCTGCAGGCTGTCTGATTGAGCCTCCAGTATCAGATCCTAACGAAACGTGACACAGATTAGCTGAAACAGCTACAGCTGAGCCACCTGATGAACCGCCAGGAACTCTATCCAAATCAAAGTTGTTTGAAACATCACCATAAGCAGAATTTTCGTTAGATGAACCCATAGCGAATTCATCCATATTGGTTTTTCCAATTATAATTCCACCCTCTGCTTTGATTCTTTCAATTACAGTTGCATCATAAACTGGAATAAAATTCTCTAGTATTTTAGAGCCACAAGTAGTTTTTATATTTTTAGTAGAAAGATTATCTTTTAAAGCAACAACCATTCCCTCAATTTTACGAGGATTGCCTTCGTTAAATCGTTTATCAGATTCTTGAGCTGATTTAATAGCTTCTTCTTCATTAATTGTCAAAAAAGCATTTAAATGAGAATTTGCTTTAATATTTTCTAGAAAAAACTTTGTTTCTTCCAAAGAAGAAGTTTCTTTATTATTAATTCTATTTAAAAATTCGAAATAAGTTCCCATGGTTATTCAGTTTTATTTTCTATTTCTCTCACAGGAGCTTTTTTAGGTTCTTTTACTGGCTCTTCTTCAATTGTGCTTTTTACTTCATTTTGAATATCATTAATCTGAGAAGTAAATTGAGCTTGAGCTTTTCTAACTTGTTGCATACCCTTGCCTATCATCTGTGCAACTTCTGGAAGTTTCTTTGGTCCAAATAGCACAACAACAGCAACTAAAATTAATAAAAGTTCTCCACCGCCAATATCAAACATAATTATTTATTATTTATTATTTTTTGTCTTCAAATTGATTAAATCCGGTTTTATCGGAACTTGTATTTTTATTAGAATTTCTTTCATTATCATCGTCTAAAGTTGATGATTTTTTAAATTCTTTAATGCCTGAACCCAAGCCACGCATTAATTCCGGAATCTTCTTTGCTCCAAAAAGCAACACTAAAACGACTGCGATAACTAGTATCTCGGGTGTTCCTAATCCAAACATTTGATTAACCTTTATTTATATGTTTTAAAATTGATTCAAATACTTTAATACCATCATTACAGCCTAAGATTTCATCAGAATATCTTTCAGGATGAGGCATCATTCCTAAAACATTGCCTTTTTCATTAATGATACCAGCAATATTATTTATTGAGCCATTTGGATTGACTTCATCTTTAATTTCGCCTTCAGGTGTTGAATACCTGAAAACTATTCTATTATTTTCTTCAAGCATTTTAATTGTATCAGGATCAGCAAAGTAATTGCCTTCACCGTGTGCAATTGGAATTCTGATAACTTCATCTTTCTTCAATTCTGAAGTAAACAAAGTTGAATTATTTTCTGTTCTCAAATAAATATCTTTGCAAAGAAAATGCAAAGATGCATTTCTCATTAAAGCTCCAGGTAATAATCCTGCTTCAATTAAAATCTGAAAACCATTACAAATCCCAATAACAGGTTTGCCATTTTCAGCAAATTTAACAACTTCATTCATTATGGGAGAAAATCTCGCGATTGCTCCACATCTTAAATAATCTCCATAAGAAAATCCACCAGGAACAATTACGCAATCGATATCATCAGGAATTACTGTATCTTTATGCCAAAGATATACTGACTCTTGGTTAAGATTGCCTGATGTTGCATAAAACGCGTCGTGATCGCAATTAGAACCCGGAAAAACTATTACTCCAAATTTCATATTCAATCCTTGATAGTAATTTCAAAGTCTTCAATAATCGGATTTGCGATTAGTTTTTTACAAGCTTCTTCAGCTTTTGTAAAAGCTATTTCTCTTGAATCAGCATCAATTACTAATTCTACAAATTTTCCGATTCTTACATTGCTTATCATTTGATATTCAAGAGAGTGCAAAGCGTGCTCCACTGCTTTCCCCTGAACGTCTAAAATTCCTTTTCTTAAAGTAATTTTAATGGTTGCATAAAATTTCTGCATTTAAACACCTAATTTATTAATTTTTCTTAAAATTCAATACCAAAGTGCGAACACTCGCATATATAACATTTAAAATCATAAAAGGAAAGATCATCATTCCTTTTGTAGCAATTATTGCAATAATTGCAATTACAAAAATACTAAAAAAGATTGGCTTTGACTTAATATATTTCTTAGAAGGTCTTGGAAGATTTTCAAACTTTATTTTCGATACCATCAATAAAGAAGTTAAAACCGAAATTCCAATTAACATTCCATTATTCAATTCGGGAGTGAAATAATTTTTCATATAAATAAATATAATAAATGAAATAATCATTAATGCACCCAAAGGAATTGGCATTCCTTCAAAATATTGCTTATCCTGAAGTGTAGCACTTCTAACGTTGAATCTTGCTAATCTCATTACGCCTGTTAATGCTGGCAATGAAGCCAATAAAATTCCAAATTCACCTAATTGGAACAAATATATTTTCCAAAGTAAAAATGATGGAACTACTCCGAATGAAACTGCATCACACAGCGAGTCAAGCTGTATTCCAAATTCACTTGCTGATTTGGTCAATCTTGCCATAAACCCATCTAAAGCATCAAAAATACCTGCTAATAGTATATATGAAGCTGCTCTTGTAAACTCTGAATTATGAATTGAAATAAGAGCCATAAAGCCCATATAAATATTCATAAGAGTAAAAAAGTTCGGTATAATCGCTCTTGAAAATCTTACTTTCACTTTACTAAATATCCTAATATTGTATTACCGGCAATTACTTTATCTCCAACTTTGCAATTTATCTTAGTATTTGGTGATACTATTATATCCATTCTTGATCCAAATTTCATCATTCCAATTTTGTCGCCTATTGTCAAAGAATCTCCTACATTAACAGTACAAACAATTCTTCTTGCTAATACGCCTGTAATTTGTTTAAAATATACTTTCCCAAAATCTGTTAAGACACCTATCTGTGATTGTTCATTTAATTCTGATGATTTTGGATGCCAGGCAACCAAATATTCTCCAGGATTATAATTATAAAACTCCACTTTTCCAGTTACAGGTGTTCTATTTACATGTACGTCTAAAGGTGATAAAAAGATACTAATTTGTTTAGCTTTTCCTTTTATATATTTATTTTCTTCTACATCAATAATTTGTACTACCTTGCCGTCTGCGGGAGATAAAATTGTTGATTTATTTTCAAGTGCTTCTTTTGGAATAATTCTTTCGGGGTCTCTAAAGAACCACAAAGTAAATAAAAACAGGATTATTCCTAGTATTAGCAAGGGATAAGACAAATATGGCTTATTAATAAAAAAGAATAAAACTATCATTGCCACTGCAATTAATAGCATAATTATTATATTGTTCGTTCCGTATTTTGATAGCATGTTAAT
>CAIWET010000551.1 GCA_903911805.1 uncultured Ignavibacteria bacterium
AAACAGTTTTGCAAAATAAAAAAAAAATGTTAATTTGCAAAAGTTTTTTAATTATAATTGAGAATAATATGAAATTAGATAGACCTCAAATTGAGACTTGGGACAAAGTTTCAGAATTTTACAGTATGGATATTCCACCTCACGAAGAAAACATTTCAAATGAAATTTTAGAAGTAATGAAAAAATATGGCATTACAAAATCTGATACTTTTATTGAATTGGGTAGTGGTTCAGGTCATATTTCTGGTATTTTCAATAAACACGGACACAAAGTAACTTTACTTGACTTTAGTAAAGTTGCATTAGAAAAATCAAGAGAATTCTTCAATAAACATAATTTTAATGGTGAATTTATTGAAGGTGATATTTTCAATTTACCTGATTTAAAAAAGACTTTTGATATTTCTTGGAATTATGGCGTAATGGAACATTTTGACGATGAAGCTTTATATAAAGCGCTTTTATCAATCAGAAAAGCAACTAATAAATATTTTGTAATTGTTCTTCCTAACCCCGAATCTTTTACTTATTTATTGCATAGATTAAAGATTATGAAGTCTGGATATTGGATTTATGGTACAGAATATTTAAGAACTGATTATAAAGAATTTCTAAAACAAACAGGCTTTGAATTAGTAGCTAAAGAATTCATTTGCAAGGACTTGACACTCGGAATGATTGATGTATTAGGAAAAAATAAAGAATTATCTGACAATTATACTGAATTGTTAAATGCAGGATTGATGGATAATTCCAAATCTTTGGTTTGTTATGTAGCCAAAGTAACAGATATTCCTGCTGATTCTAAAGTTCCATTTGGCGACACTAGAAAAACAACAGAGAAATTTGATGCAATCGCTGGATTTAGCGAAAGCACATATATTCCAAAAATATCTTTTAGAACAAAAGTTAGAAAATTATTAAAAAGATATTAATTCCCCCTTATATTTTACTGCGCTTTATCAAATATTCCTTCAGAGCTTTGTCAAAAGGCTCTGAAGTGTTTATTACATTAAAATCCACTTTGATTTTGCTGCATTCATTCTTTAAAAAGTGGATATATTCTTCAACTGCTTTGGAATATGACTTATGAATTAAATATGGATTTGTAACCATCTCCTGATTTGTTTCCATATCTTTAAAAGTCGCGGGATATCCAAATTTGAAATCTATTTCGCGTGGATCTAATAGCATAAATGCTAATACTTCGTGCCCTTGATGTCTGAAGTGATTGAATGCTTTTAATACTGATTCCTTAGTATCAAAAAAATCGCTAAAAATGATAATCAGTCCTCTTCGCTTAATTCTTTCAGCAAGACTTTCTAATGATGAAGCTGTTCCAGTTTCACTAGCTGGTTTTGTATTATCCAAAGCTCTCAAAATTTCATTTATATATGAAGGTTTTGATTTTGAAGGAAGGAAATTATTAATTACTGTATCGTAAGTTGCTAATCCAACAGCATCTCTCTGCTTTATCAATAAATAAGATAAAGCTGCAGCAAGATAAATCGCGTACTCGAATTTTGATATATTGCCTTCGCTTTTATAATTCATCGAAGCGCTCGAATCCACTGCAATATAGGCTCTTAAGTTAGTTTCTTCTTCAAACTGTTTTACGTAATATTTATTTGTTCTGCCGTAAATTTTCCAGTCAATGTGTCTGATTTCATCGCCTGGACGATATTGGCGATGTTCTGCAAATTCTACTGAAAAACCGTGGTATGGAGAGCGATGAAGTCCTGTAATAAATCCTTCTACAACAAGTTTTGCTAGTAAATCAATATTTGCAAGCTTTGCTGCTTCTTGTGGAATAAGATATTTTCTATAATCTGAATTATTTGCCATTTAATATTTATGTATTTAAAAATAAT
>CAIWET010000552.1 GCA_903911805.1 uncultured Ignavibacteria bacterium
CTACTCCTGCTACGCCTGGCAATGTCCATACATAATTTGACATTAAGGCTTCAGTTGTATATGTTACTGATTCATCTATACATGCACTTGCGCCTGCTTCAGCTGTAAATGTTACTGTTGGTAATGCATTTACTGTTGTTGTAATGCCTGCACTTGTTGCTTCACAACCTGTTGTTGTATTGACTACTCTAACTGTTACTACATCCTGATCATTTAATCCTGATGTTGCATAGGTATCATCTATACTTTGTGCTTGTACACTTATTGCATTTACATAGAATTGATATTCATCTCCACCAGTTCCTGTAAATGTTAAAGTTTCACCTGCACAGATTTCATCATCTACATCGCTACTTGTTAGACCCGCTACTGGTAATGCATTTACGGTAGGCAATGTAGCTGTATTATTTGCTCCTGGTGTATATGAACAATTAGGAGTTACATCTGTTCTTTTAACATCAGTGATAGTTAATGTTCCTGCTGATTGTGCTACTAATAATGCAATTGTAGAAAAAGTTGCATCACCTGCTACATCAGATGTTACGCTTACTACTTGTGAAGCTCCTCCATTGATATTGTATGTAATATCGTGTGCTGTGCTTACTTTTAATCCTCCAACTGTTATTGTTGCTATTTCATTAGCACATAAATCTAGGAGACTTGAGCTTGTTGAAGTTAAAGTTGGAGTTGTATTTACTATTAATGATCCAGGAACCCAATTGGCACCAGTTTGATTCCAAATAGTATATGTTCCTGCTGTATAAGAACCAGCAAAGGCATCGGGGCCCGCTGTTGCCACCACTGTAATAGCAGTGGTTAATCCGTCTTTAAACAATACATAAGTAGATCCATTATTACCATTTGATAATGAAATTGTAACTCCTGCATTCTCGCATACAGGTCCTGCTGGAAGTATTGAAGCTTGTGCCCACGCACCGCTGGCAAATGCCAACAAGAAGAACAAATAAAGTAATGGCTTTGTTAAGTTCTTCATACTAAAATTAGGTCGATTGTTTTTCATAAAAAATTCCTTTTTATATTGTTAAAATATTATTTATTTTCATACCTATTTTCAATTATTTCACTACTTAGATTGTAGTTAGAAATATTTACGTATAATTCTTTTCACAAATTTACGAAATATTCAATTATTAACAAAATTTTATTTCATATTTTTTTCATTTCAAGTATTTTTTTACTTTTTGGGATTTTTTCGAGTGAATTAAGTAACTGTAAATAAATGATTATAGGCATTTAACACGTTCTTAACATTGATGATATTTTATCTTAACATACACTATTTAAATACAGTTTTTTACTTGTTTTTACGTTTTGATGCGATTTTTTATGTTTTATATAGATATTAAAAATTTACAATCACTATTTTTAACTAATCAGTTCTAATGTCAATAAAATTTTTCGTATATGTTTTTAATATTTATTTACCAATTAATTAGTTTAATTTTCAATAACTTCACTTTTGAGATTGGTAAAATTAATATCTTTTGGGTGCATTATAACTATTTAATTAGTTTGTGCATTTTGCAGAGCTTTGATATTTTATGATGATTTTTGATGTGAGAAGTGATTAGAATAGAAATAAATAAAATTTTAAGAGCTATATTTAGAAGCTCAATAAATAATATCTATAAATATACTTGATTTTAGGGAGGAAGATTTATTTAATGCTGATTCTTGCGATTTCGATTTCTTCGAATTTAGATTTATCAGTATTAAATCCACGCTCAATAATGATTAATTCATTATTAAATTGCTTAATGATAAGGTAAAAATAAATCAATCGTTGATTTGTTTGGATTAAATCATCTTTGATGAAGTCGCTTGTTCTTAAGTTTTGCATAGCTCCTCCGCCTCCACCTAACACAAAGTAATCCTTATCGGATTCTTTAAAATGCTCGAGATTGTGTGAGTGCCCAGTTAAAAACAATTTAGCTTTTTTGTATTTTTTGAATATTGGTAGGAAATTTTGCTGGACTTCAATTGAGGAACTGACTATTGTGCTATTTGTATAGGGTGAGTGATGTGTGCAAACGATAATTGACTTAACTGTTGATAATTTTGATAATGAGTCAAGTATATTATCTAACCAATTATTTTGATTTTTAATCACTAGATCGGATAATTCGGAAAAATTGGAATTCAGCATAACGATTCCTAATGAATCTACGATTTTTGAGTATCCATATAAAGAATTTTCAGGGAAGTGTTTTAAATAGTTAGGAATTGCCAAGCTAGATAATATCATATAATCGTGATTTCCTGGTATAGCGAAATATGGAATTTTTTTACTTTTTAATATTAATAATTGCTTATCTATCTTTTCCCAGGATTTATTGCTAGACCCAAAGGCAACAATATCTCCAAGTAAAAATAGTGATTTGGGCTTTCTTGTTGAAATATCATTAAAGAGTGCTCTTGTTCCAGAAAAGTCTTTTTTCACTTTATTGAA
>CAIWET010000553.1 GCA_903911805.1 uncultured Ignavibacteria bacterium
CCACCGTCAATAATTACATCACTTTTTTTCAATCTATTGAATTATTCCCCCAATGGCAAGAAGTTAATCATGGTATAAATGGCGGATATGTAACATCAATTATTAATGTTAAAGGTAATCTACTTATTAGTACTTTAAATGATGGAGTATATTTTTCTGATGATAATGGAGAAAACTGGACTCAAAGAAACAAAGGATTAATCGAGCTACCTAGAATTAACAAACTAATTAATAAAGGCGACACTATTATTGCTTTGGATAATTCCGGAAATATTTGTATTTCCTATAATTTAGGCAATAACTGGGAAATAAAATTAACTGGATTGATAGGTTCAGGTAAATCGATCGGTACTTTATATAAAAATAATTTAATTTTGATTAACGGTGATAGTCTTTTTATTTCAAATGATTTAGGGAAAACCTGGAAAGATAAAAGCTTTTCAGAACTTGGCAAAATTGAACTAATTGAAACAATCAATGATAATATCCTTTTGAGTAATGGACTACAATTATTTGTCTCATCAGATACTTGCAATAGTTTTACTAAAATTAATAACTTTTATTCAACTCTTCTGAAAAAGATTGGAGATATTTTATATATCAATAATGGTAAGGATTTATATTATTCAACAAATTTTGGAATTACTTGGCTTCAGTCTAATACAGTAGATATGGAATATCCAATATTTATTGAAAAAATTGGCGAGTTTCTTTATGTTGCTGCATTAAACGGCACTTATATTTCTTCTGATTCAGGTAAAACCTTTATTAAAATGAATGATATCAAACCAAATTATAGCTCTTTATTAACAACTTTGGTGGTAGATGGAAATATTTTTATTGGAACAGATGTTGGGATTTTTAAATCATCAGATAGCTTAAAAAGTTGGCAAGATAAAAATAAAGGATTACATAATATTACAGTACGAAATATATGTTTTGAAAAAGATTTAGGTAATATTTGGGATAATACCACAGTTAGTGGCAATTTGTTTGAAACTGAAGATTATGGAAATAATTGGATTGATTTAAGAAAAAAATGGTCTAATCTCCGAATTGATACTTTAAAATCCATTTCAATAATCACAAATGGAGAATACAGATTTATATGTTCATATAATAATTTATTAATATCATCAGATAAAGGTGTTAATTGGAAAACTGCTGATTTAGGATTTAAATTTAATGGTATGTATGGTTTAAAATTAAGTGATAGTTTATTAGTCTTCTCTTTCTCAAAACAAGGCATTTACTCGACCTCAGATAATGGACAAACTTGGATAGAAAAGAACTCAGGATTCTACGATAAAACTAAAGTTGGCAAAATCAAGAAAATTGGTAGCTTACTTTACACAATAGGAAGTATAGATCCTCAGTCAAACTATAGAGTTTACTCAAGCAAAGATAATGGTAATACTTGGAAAATTGATTCAAACTTAATGACACTAATTAATGGATATGATATAGTTTCGACTGATAATAATTTATTGATTTCATATTTCTTTCCAGATAAATTTTTTGTATCAACTGATTTTGGACAAAGCTGGTTATTAAATAAAATATCAAGTAATTACCCAACTTTTGTTACAAGCAAAGGTAATACAATTTTTGCCTGCATACAGAATAAAACTTTATCTGATGGTGTTTCAATGTCTAATGATTTTGGAGTAACCTGGACACCAATTAATATTGGATTAACAACCAAAAGTGTTTATACTTTGCAAATTGATAACAATTATATTTATGCTGGAACAGCTCACGGAATGTTCAAAGCCAAACTCTCTGATTTTGGTTTATCCGACATAAATGAACCAACTATCGAAAACCAAAATTACCTTTATGCATTTCCGGCATATCCTGTTCCATCGAATACCGGATTTGTAAAATCATTAATTTATTGGGATACTTCAATTGATATTGATAATGCAAAAACAACAATTACAAATATAACTGGCGAAATTATCAATACAGACCACAAATTATCAATAGAAAAGAATAATAATTTTAATGGTAATTTAATATGGGATTGCCGAAATATGCCATCAGGAGCATATTTTATAAAAATCGAGCACGGCAGTGCATCAGTTACTTTGAAGGTTATGGTGGATTAAGGGGAGAATATTATCCCAGGAAAATATTTAACGCGATCCTTCACTTCGTTCAGGATGATGGCATTTAAAAAGAAGTCAGGTCAGTGCGTCTCTACAAAGATAATAATTCCACCATCGATTTTCCCATCCTTTTATAAGGAGGGGTGGCAAAACGTGTATTCATGCACGTTTTGACGGGGTGGTC
>CAIWET010000554.1 GCA_903911805.1 uncultured Ignavibacteria bacterium
CAGAATAAAATAAATTATTAAGAATAATACAGAATAAATAAACAAGGAGTATAAAATATGGCAGAATTACACGTAAGCAAGAAAACTATAAGTAAATTATTAAGCGAAATGCAAAATAGGAAATTTATTATACCAGATTTCCAAAGACCTTATAAATGGGATAAAGAAAAATGTGAAACCTTATGGAATGATATAGTTGATTTCAAGGAAAATGATGCTACTAATGGAGCAGATTACTTTTTAGGTACAATTGTATCATATGTAAACGAAAATAGAAATTTAGAAATAATTGATGGACAGCAACGAATAACCTCATTCTTTTTATTGCTAAGAGCATTTTATAAAAAGCTAGAGGCTATGACTGAAGATGAAGATGTCGTTGGATTAAAAAATCAATTAGCACCTTGTATCTGGGACATAAACCCAATATCTCAAAAGGTTTCTGATAAATCAAAAATTCATATTGAATCATTGGTTGTTACAGAGGAAGACAATGATACATTTCATAAAATTTTAGAGACTGGTGAATTCATTCTTGAAGCTAAAGACAATTATTCAATTAATTATCAATTCTTTAAAGAGCATTGTGATGAGTATGCTGAAAAATATCCTATGCAGTGGAAACAACTTTGCATAACAATTCTCCAAAAGTGTATAATATTACCAATAGAATGTGATACTCCAGAAACAGCACTCACAATATTCTCTACTCTAAATGATAGAGGTTTGCCTTTAGCTGATTCAGATATTTTTAAAGCTCAGATTTATAGGAATCATAAAGATGAATCCGATAGGAAAGAATTTACAAACACGTGGAAAGAGCTTACTGATACTTGTAAACAAGCTAATTTGAAAATTGATGATATTTTCAGGTATTATACTCATATTATTAGAGCAAAGAACAACGACAAATCAAAAGAAGTAGGATTAAGAAAGTTCTATACTGAAGAAAAGAGCAAACGATTAAAAGAGCCAGAATTAATGAATGAAGTAATAGCTCTTGCTAATTTTTGGTTTTATGTCAATACAGGAAATGAACCTGAAGATGATGAATCATATAATTTTTCATTTGAGACAAGAAAATACCTTCATTGTTTAGCACATTATCCTAACGATTTTTGGAAATACCCATTAAGTGTTTTCTTTGCTAAAAACAAAGATAATGCAGATTTTAATGATATATTAATTATTCTATTAAAAAAAATGATAGGGTTCTTATTTGCTAAATTTATTGAATCACCAACAGTAAATGCTATAAAAGATGATATTTATACATCTTGCATTTCAGTATACAACAGGAATGAGCTACAATATAAACTTGAATTTAAAGAAGATAGTTTTAAACAAAAAGTTGTTACTCATTCATCATCTAAAATATCGAGAGCATTATTACTCTTAGATGCGTATTTGAATGAAAATCAAGATGAATTGATATCAGACAAATTTGATATCGAACATATTTTCCCTAAAAAGTGGCAAGATACTAATTATAATGGGTGGAATATTAAAGATGCACAAATTTATCTCGATAAATTTGGAAATAAAATAATTTTTGAGAAGAAATTAAATATACAAGCTGGTAATGGTTATTTTGGTGTAAAAAAATTAAAATATAAATTGTCAAAAATTAAATCTGTTATTGAACTTGGCAATTTCCCCAAAAATGATTGGATAAAAAAAGATATTGAGAAAAGAGAAGAAAGATTTATTAATACAATACTGGATTTCTTTAAGGATCAACTCTTATAACGATTTTGGAATTTTTCAAATATAATAATAAAACTTATGAAATTCAAAGAAGAAACACTTGAAAATGCAGTAATAGAACTCTTTAAATCAGAGGGTTATATTCATACAAAGGGAGAAAATATTCATAAGCATATTAAGGAAGTTTTGCTAAAAGATGACCTGAAAGCTTATCTGTTAAATAATTATTCTCAAGTGG
>CAIWET010000555.1 GCA_903911805.1 uncultured Ignavibacteria bacterium
GTAAATGAATCTAATTATAAATTTTATTCATTTTTTTTTGATGGTGTACCATTACCTAAAAATGATATTACTACCTCAACTCTTAATGGAGAAATAAATTCAAATTCAAATATTGACTCAACCCAGAAAAAAAAATCAGATGCTTTGGCTGCAATTGTTCCGCAACTAACCGAATTTGTTCATAAGCCATTCGGAGATAAAGATTGTAACGCTTGCCACGAGTTAGGTAGAAAAGTGATTTTAAAAATGGATGTTCCTGATTTATGTTATTCTTGTCATAAAAAGTTTGATACGTTATATACTGAGTTACACGGTCCTGTTGCTGGTGGTATGTGTAATTCTTGCCATCAGCCTCATAATTCAAAATTTCAAAAACTATTAATAACTGAGAACAACAGCGATTTGTGTTATAACTGCCACGTTGAAGCAGATATTTTACAAAACCCTGTACATAAAGATAAATCTGCTTGTCTCAAGTGTCATAATCCACACGGTGGAAAAACTAATAAATTTTTGAAATGAAAATGAAAATAAATATATTGAAACATTTTTTATTGATAATAACTATATCATTTATTTTCAATTTCCAATCTTTTGCACTAAATAATTTTTCATTGGGGATATGGAAATTTAGATCAAATTCATTAGTTTTTGGTGCTGAATACAATCTTAAAAACCAAAAAACTTTTTACAAAGATATCTATGAAGATCAATGGTACAATTCTTTGATGGGTGATTTTAGATTATCTACTGAAAGTTACATTTGGAATGAGAAACTTATTAAATTGAACCTTGATGCTGGTTGGAATCCAAATGCTAAAGTTGAGAGAAATATTATTCTGCCTAATACTAGTCAGGCTATCACTTCAGAAAAGCTCAATTTTGGAATGCATTTATTTGAAAAACTTCCTGTTTCTCTAACCTATAATTATAATTATGCCCATTCATTTCAAACAAATGATTTGACTACGAATTTAGAAGCTAAGTCAAGCAATAATGGTTTAAATTTAGCTATTAAGACTAAAATCATTGATTTGAATTTAGCCTATAATAAAGATTATGGTTTGATCACTGAATTAAGACAAAATGGAAGAACATTTGAAACCGGTTCTAGTTTATTTTCATTCTTTACAAGTAAGTCTTTAAGCGATTATGATAATAGTAATTTAGTAGCATCATATAATAGAATTTCAAGCCAATATAGTGATGGATTGAATTATATAAATAATTTAATTTATGGTACATTAATATCTAACATCAATTTAACCAAAGATTACGATTATCAAATTAATAATAATTTGTCATATAACAGAAATGAATTCAATAACTTAAATGTTTTAATCATTCAAAAATCAAATTTAAGTACCAGAATCAATAATTCAACGAATTTGAACTTTAAATTACCATATAATTTCAAATTTCATGCGAATTATCAAAAATCTCTTAATACTTTAGATAGTAATACTTTGATTTTTGATAATATTTCTGGTAAAATTGAGCATCAACTCTTCGCAAGTTTGCGTACTAATGTTGAAGTTAATCTTACTAATTCTGATCATACTCAATTTAATGAGAAAGTTAGCAATTATGGATTTGGCTTGAATTACTCTAAAGATATAGGAATTGGTAGATTATTTATTGATTACAATTATAGAAGCGGTAAAGAAGCAAAAACTAGTGAAGAAACTTCGAAAAACATCAAAGACGAAGAATATCAATTTGATGATTCAAAAATCGTTTTATTGGCCAATTCTAATATCGATATCTCAACAATTGAAGTTACCAATCTTTCTCGCTCTAGAATTTATCAACTTAATTCAGATTATACAATTAGAAAAATTGGATATTTTATTGAGCTTCAGCGTGTGCCTGGAGGTCAAATATCAAACAAAGAGTTGACTTATATTGCTTATATTACTCGTGAAAATTCAAGCTATCATTATAATCTGAGTTTTAATATGTTCAATGTTAAATTAAACCTATTTAATGAACTCTTAATTCTTTATTTTGGAATTAATAAAAATAATTATTCTAATATAAGTATTGATAATAACAAATTTTTGCAAATTATAGATACAAAAATAATTGGTATTAATTCAAAATATGACAATGCTACAGTTGGTATTGAATATGAGAATAA
>CAIWET010000556.1 GCA_903911805.1 uncultured Ignavibacteria bacterium
GGGCAGGGGGTGTGTTTCTCTTAGGAAAGAAAAGTGACCACCCCGTCAAAACGTACATAAATACACGTTTTGACGGGGTGGTCACTTTTTTAAGCCGACAAATTAAACGTAGATTCCTGCTTTCGCAGGAATGACAAGAATAGAAAGTAGATGCCGCATCAAGTGCGGCATGACACCACGAAAAAATAAAAAAAAGACAGGTCTTAGACCTGTCTCTACAAAATTTTAATTCTTCTTCAAATCCCTCCACTGTTCCTGAGCTTGTCGAAGAATAGGTGGGGTATCTCGGGGTGGATATTTTCTACCCTTAAATAAAATTATATCAAATTCAAAATTGGAATTACATTTCTTTGGATTGCACCGCAAACTTCTGCTTTGCCGTCTTCAGTTATATAAACATCAATTTCTGTTCTAAATCCAAGATTTCTATCTAACATATATAGTCCTGGTTCAATTGAAAAACAAGTTCCTGGAATAATAATTCTCTCATCCTTTGTTTCCAAATTGTCCATATTTACGCCACTACCGTGAACTTCTTCAGCAATGTTGTGGCCAGTTCTATGAGAGAAAAATTCAGCTAAACCAGCTTCTTTAACAACGTTACGGCAAGCAAAATCAACTTCCCAACCCATAATTTGTTGTTTATTTTCGAATCTTTCAGTTACTAATTGCTGAGCTGCATCGCGAGCTTTTGCTATTATCTGGAAATAATTTTCAACGTTTTCAGGAACTTCTGTTCCAATATGACCCATCCAGGTAATGTCATAATAAATTGCTTCTGGTTCTTTTAATTTTGCCCATAAATCGAGTAATACTGTATCACCAATTTTCATTACTACTGAATTCTCTTCTGTTGGCTCAAAGTGTGGGTCAGCTGCGTGATCATTAACAGCAACGATTGGTCCATCTTCGCACATCAAGTTTCTTTCAGCCATCAATTGGTGCATATAGTGCTGAATTTCAACTTCTCTTGGTTTCATATCAGCTTTAATTCTTCTTGCGATTTCGATGAAAGTTAAATCTTTAACTTCTTGCATCAAAGCGCCAGCTCTTTTGTGTGATTCGATATCTGCATCTGTTAAATGAGATTCGAACTTGCTTACTAAATCTGCACTTGAAACAACATCAACTCCAAATGAGCGAACCAAATCAACTGTTCCAGCGTCTGCTACAGAAATTGAAGGAATTGCGTTGAATGGAGAATACTGCATTGCAACTATTTTTGCAGTGCCAATAATTTCTTTGATTTTTTCGTGGAGTTGTTCCCAAGGTAAATAAATGTGCTTTGCTCCTGGAAGGTGGTCTAATTTCCAAGGTTCAATTTTATGCACAAGGCGCTGTGGTTCACCGTTAGCTGGGATAAAATAATACCACCTGCGAGAAGTAAATCTTTTTGGATCAATCTTTAAAATTCTTGCAGAAATAGGGTCACGATTATGGAAATCAAAGAATAACCAGCCGTCAAAACCTGATTCTCTGAGTGCTTGTTGGATTGCTTCTAAATTCATTTATTATCCTTAAATAATTATTCTAAAAAAGTATTTTAATAATTAAGCAAGTTAATAAAAATATTGAAATTGTCGAAAGATTTTATTTAAAATATAAATTAATAATTATTAATGACATTGCAAAGCTTGAAATATATTATCAGGATTTGTCAAATATAACTTAAGGCGGATATCTTGGTTAAATATCGATTTCTACTTACCCCACCCTATCCATTGATAAGCTTAGGAGCAGTTCGTCGATTTATATTTTATCTTTGTAGAGACGCACTGCTGTGTGTCTTTCTTTTTAATGCAGTCATCCTGAACGAAGTGAAGGATCGCGTTTAATTTTTTCGTATGTCATTTCGCACTTGCGGGATCTACGTTCTATTCTTGTCATTCCTGCGAAAGCAGGAATCTAGGTTTAATTTATTGGTTTTAAAAGTGACCACCCCGTCAAAATGTGCATGAATGCACATTTTTCCACCCCTCCTTATAAAAGGAGGGGAAATAAAATAGTGGAATTTGTAATTGTAGAGACAGGTCTTAGAGCTGTCTGCTTTATATTTTTTTGTATTTCATTCTGCATTTGAAGCCGAATCTATCTTAATTTTACCCATTCGTCTGAACTCTCCTTAAGTACCTCAGCCTAAAAGGAGAGGGACTTGAAGAAAAGGATTAATTATTATTTTAATGCCACTCTCAAAATATTTGCATTATAAAGTAATAAATCAGCATATGATTTTCTGCCCTTGTCTCCACCAATTGGATCAAGAACATAAGTTGCTAATTTTGCCTCAAAAACGAGTGCATTTGCGGCTTCTTCGTTTAATTGTGGCTCTGTAAAAATTGATTTTGTATTTGATGCCTGAATTTTTTTGATTAAAGAAGCAATTGTATTTGCTGTTGGTTCTTTGCCAGGAATTTCTTCAATTGCACCACCATAAATCAAACTATATCTTTTTAAAAAATATCTAAATGATGGATGAAATAAAAATACTGATTTTCCTTTTACTTCTTTTAATATATCGTTTATTTGAACATCTAATAAATCTAATCGTTTAGCAAAAGTTTCTGAATTTGATTTATAAAGTGAAGCATTATTTTTATCGACTTTTGAAAGTTGCTCCACAATTATTGGCAATATTGCTTTAATAAGCATTGGGTCTGTCCAAAAATGTGGGTCAATTCCTGAAGAATTATCAAAATTCATCAAGAACTCTTTAGGTATTAATTTTATTAATTCAATTTTATTAGCACTTTCTAAACTTGAAGCCCAACCATCTAAGTTAGAAGCTGTATAAAAAAAGATATTTGCTGACTTGGCTGCAACTGCATCAGAAGGTTTTGCAGAATATGTGTGTGGCGAATCACTTGGCTTGAGTAAGCATACAATATTTCCCATTGGACCAGTAATTTCGGAGATAATTGCTAAGAGAACGTGATTGGTAACAACTATTGTTGGTTTTGAATTCATTGTCTCAGATGAGCACCCAACAAGCACCATTAATATTAGTAAAATTTTCTTCATAATCCTATTTTTCAATTATTTACATAATTTGGTTTAATTTTTGCTAAATAAAGCTTAAGTTCTTTGTTTTTATTAAACAAATTACTATGTTCTTATAAAATCTGGGATGCTAAATTACTGATATTTATATAGCTTAAGTGAATTGCTAAAATAAATATCGATTAATTACGCTTTCCAAGTTAATAATGACA